>JAMCPM010000010.1 GCA_023382335.1 Actinomycetota bacterium | reverse complement strand
GCCGTCAATATGGAGACAGCAATCACCGCGGCGATGATCAAAAAGGCCGGCAGAACTTTGACGGGCGCGGTTCTCATACAACATTTCTTTCCCGATGCGGCTTTTTCAAACCACCGCCGGGTTTGCCAGAAAAAAATTGGGCATGAAAACCTGAAAAATACATTGCCGCATAAAGCAACCAGAAGTTGTTAGAAAGGGACTTTGTCGAACATTCGATTGGGCGAAGTGAATTGTCGCCACGAAAGCTGGTTGCTAGTAGTGCAGATGAAAGGGAACGGTAGTGACCACGACCTTGGGCAGTGGCCGCAGCGCTCGCCTTAGCCGCGGAGCGTTCTGATTGTGCAGGATTCGGTGCCACCAGTGCCGGACGATGATCTCCGGGACTATCACGGTCAGCGTCAGATCCGGGCGCTGGTGGTGCAGTGACCAGATGTAGTGGACCATCGGCGCCACAATCGCGCGATGCGGAGAAACGATGACGTGGAGCGGCAGGTGATTGCCCCAGGTGTGCCAGTAGTTGCGGAAGCGTTCGGCTTCGCTCCCGGTAGGACTGATATGCAGCGCCAGCACGGGTTGCTCAAATGATGCCGCGTAAGCCAGTGCGCGCAGGCCGGCGAGGTCCAGCGTGACCATCGGCACGATCGCCAGATGATGGATCTCCCCGGGGGTTTCCTCCACCTCGGCTTCGGCCTCATGCTTCGTCTTGGCCGCATTCGCCCGCCTGACAGGTGACGCCGGCCGTCCGGCGCCGCCAGGACGGAGGGCGGACACGTCCCTGGGGACCTCCTCGGTGGTATGGGGGTGCAGAGCGAGCACTTGGTCAACCATGTCATAGTAGCGGCGGATGCGCAGCGCCGCGAGTATGAACAGCATGACCACGAGCATGGCGGCCCAAGCGCCTGCGGTGAACTTGGTGATCCCGGCGGTGATGAAAACAATCGCTGAGAGAAATGCGCCCGTGGCATTGAATGCCATGCTTTTTCGCCAATGAGCCTCATCGCGATGGTGCCACCAGTGGACTACCATCCCGGTTTGTGACATCGTGAATGCCAGGAACACGCCGACGGCAAATAGCGGGATTAGGGCCCCTGTCTGGCCGCCGAACACGACGTAGATCACAGCAGACGCCACCGAGAGCGCAATGATACCGTTGCTGAACCCAAGCCGGTCCCCGATCACAAGAAAAAGCCGCGGCGCCTGGCGGTCCCTGGCCATCAGGAACAGCAGCCGCGGCAAGTCATTATAAGCGGTGTTTGCCGCTAGTAGCAGGACCGCCGCTGTCGACGCCTGGGTGAACGTGTACATTAAACCAGGGCCGAAGTTGCTGTGAGCAAGTTGGGACAGGACGGTCTCGCTCTGATTGGGCACCACCCCGTCGAGCGTGACCAGGGCGATTGTGCCGGCGAATAGCGCGATTAGCAGGCTGATCATCCATGTCAGGGTCGTGCGGGCGTTGCGCCACTCGACCGGCTGGAAAGCCGGCACTGCGTTGGAGATGGCTTCGATGCCGGTCATGGCCGTGGATCCAGAGGCGAACGCGCGCAGCACTAACAGCGCACCGACCCCTTCGGCAGCGGTCAGCTGGGGCCTGGGGAGAGGCTGCCATCCCCGGCCGGCGGCGTGTACGGCACCAACGGCCACCAGGGCTCCAATCGCGGCGATAAACGCGTAGGTCGGCAGGGAAAACAGTGTTCCGGCCTGGCGCACGCCACGCAGGTTGCCGACCAGCAGCAGAGCGATAACGCCGACTCCTATCACTACTGTGTCGGGTGCCAGCGAAGGAATTGCCGAGGTAATCGCTGCTACGCCCGACGCCACTGACACGGCGACCGTCAGAATGTAGTCAGTTGCCAGGCCGGCTGCGGCGACAAGGCCTGCCACGCGGCCGAGATTATCCCCGGCCACCAGGTAGGACCCGCCGCCGTGTGGATAGGCGCGGATGGTCTGACGATACGAAACGCCGACGGCCAGCATCAGGAAGGCGATCACGGCAGAAATCGGCAGTGTGTAACTCAGCCCGGCGGTTCCGGCAAGGACGAGAATCGCCAGCATCGCCTCGGGCCCGTACGCGATCGACGAGATTGCATCGGCTGAGAGCACCGGCAAGGCCACCAGCTTGCGCATACGCTCGAGAGCGATCGCAGTCGCGGCAAGAGGGGGGCCCAGCAATATTCGGCGGACAGTGTATGCTGCCCGGCCCACCCAGGATGACGGGGCTTCCATCTCGCTGGTTGTCTTGATCGCCGGAAGCTGCCCGTTGCGCCCGGCAATCCGCACAAAGCGGCCGAATCGAGTCGGCCGGATCGCCCCAGGGGCGGGATACCTGCCCAGATCGGGGTCCACCGGCAACGCACTCCACCACTCCTCGGGACTGCCGGCCACCCTTCCCCACTCACGGCCGACAATACTTAACACCCGCAGCTGTTGTTCATCCAGTTCCGGCAGCAGCACGTCAGGGTTCGGCGCACCCGCATACTCGCTCTCTTGATTGCCGGGCTCGTTGTCGCCATTCGGCTCGGCCGAACCAGAGTGCGGCTTTTGGTGCGCTTTTCCCATAAGCCGCTCCTGTCAATTGGTACCATACAAGCGAGGCTGCAACAGCCGCCGCTGGCTTCACGTAATGCGGTGAGGCTTCCCGCCTGATTCTAAACATAAACAACTTCCCCAGTGGTTTCAATGGGAAGTGGACCAAATTGTCAAGCGCCGAGCGGGATGAGTCTTCTCGCCAATGCTGTCGAGTTTCTTCACACCTCTACGGTGGATGTGGGCGATGTAGCCCTCAGCCTCGCAGGCTTCGCGTCCGGTCGGGTTGTCATAACCTTTGTCCATGCACTGATGCGGGATGACCTTCCTGTGGCCGAGCCGCTTTATCACGGTCGCGGCCAGCGTCGGCGCCAGCAGTTTGGTGTCGTGCACGTTGGTGTCATCTGGCAACTTAAGCGGACCGCCTAATGCCTCTACGTGGAGGCACTTCTTGTCGCCCGGTTTCCCGCGATCAGTGGGACCCTGTCCCTTTTTATCTCCACCCATACGCTCCCCGTCCATCATCCCGCGGGCGGCCTGCCACGTTCAGTCAATATCACCCAACTCCATCACCAAACCTCCGGGGTAACTGATTCCACTGCGCTCCCGAGCGCATGCGGCAGATAATTCCGTTCATAACCTGCCGCGGGTCCGTGCGGGGACTGCCCGTCCGGGCGGATAACGCATCGCCAAAATCGGTTCGAGTCGCGCCCTCGGGCTCGCCGGGGATCTCCCAGATTGTTGGCAGTGGCTTCTTGGTACTCCTCACCTTGACACTCACGGCAAGCTCCCGCTCGATTGATGGCATCAGCCATCAGGTTCCGCGAGCAGACCCGGCCGCAGGAACAGGAAAGCAGCGTAGGCCAGCAACACGACCGCGCCAACCAAAACTGCCGAATCGGGGCCGATGACGCCACCGAGCCAGCCGAAACCGAGCGAGGAGAGCGGCTGCATGCCCATGAAACACAGGACGAAGAGAGCCATGACGCGGCCGCGCAGCCGGGGCGGCGCGGCCCACTGCACCCCGGTCATCGCGGTCGCGGAACCGGTAAGCAACGAGGCGCCCACCAGCGACACCAGCCCCACGGACAGGTAATAGTTACGGGAAAGCGAGAACGCCAGAAGCGCCGCGCTCATGCTTAGAACTGCGACGCGGACGAGTAGACCGCGACGGACGTGCGGCGGCAGGCTGGCGACAAACAGGGCGCCGATCACAGCTCCCAGCCCGCTTGCCCCCATCAGCACCGCATAACCGGTTGCGCCCTGCTTAAGGACCTGCGCAGCGATCACCGGCATGAGCGTGATGTATGGCATGCCGAACAGTGACAGCATCAAAACACTAATCAGCAGCCAGGCAACCTGCCGGTTCTCGCGTGTGTACCTCAAACCGGCGGTCAGCGTACTGAGCGCACCGCCGCCGCTACGCGCCTGTTGCTCCTGCCGCGGATGGATCAGCGCCAACGCCGCTATCACGAACAGAAAGCTGAAGGCGTTGACGTAGAAGACTTCGGCGGCACCGAAACGCGCAAAAACAAGGCCACCCAGTAATGGACCGAGCAGGCGCGCGCCGTTGAACTGAGCCGCGTTGAGCGCGACGGCGTTGAGCAGCGATTTCTTCGGCACGATATCGGGCAACATCGCCTGCCAGGCGGGGAAAACGAATGCCGTGATGACGCCGCCGAATAGAACCAGTCCGCCGATGATGACGATGGTGATGTCGTTTATCTGGGTGAGTCGCGCCAGCACGAGCGCCTGTATCGTCAGCAGGATTTGAGCCACGATAATCAGTCGCTTGCGATTGAGGCGATCGGCAACTATCCCGGCGAACAGGGTCAGTAGCGTCGTCGGCAGGAAGTTGAGGAAGTTGATGACGCCCAGGGCCGCGGAGGGGTTGCCTGCCTTGGTGATGTCATAGACGACCCAGCCGACAGCGACCGTCTGCATCCAGGTGCCGACATTGGAAACCAGCGCGCCGCTCCAGAAGTAGCGAAAATCCCGGTAGCGGAATGATTTGAAGAGGTTTCTCTCCCGCCTCCTGATCGCCTCAGGACAGGTTTCAACGGTTGCCTCGATTGAAAAGACGTCCTTATCGGGCTCACTGTTTGAATTTGTCATGTAATGTTACCTTCCGGTTCACCAGATTTAAATTTGACCTGATTACCCAGGAACGAAACATTAGCTATATTATTGTCTTAAAGATAATATTTATTATAATTTGTCCATGAACTACATTGCCTGTGTTGAAGGAATCAGGCGGCGTTCCTTACCGGAGGAAGAGGCTGTAAGTCAGGATGGTGAAAACAAAACCCGTGAAAATAGTGTACTTGCGATTGCGCTCCACGAAGGCAAAGTAGAGCATTGAGGCAAAGACACGGACGTAGGGCGTCAGCATCAGCGTGGCAATTCCCAGATTGACAAAGAGACGCGGGCGAAAAGCGCCGGAGAAAATCTGCTGGAGGTCCGCGAGCACGAACCTGAACAGAGTCATCCCCGCAATCGAGTATTCAAGCCCGAGTTGACCCGTCGCCAGCCAGCGCCACGCCACTCCGATTGTGATCAGCGCCACGCTCAGAAGCACGCCGATCAGCAAAATGTACCCTACCAGGACTTCCATGCTAAAGCCGTCGTTCTTCGCGCCGGACGGTTGATGCGCCGCCGCCGTCCCCTCTGGTGCCGTCATGGTATGACTCCGACCCCGCGCAGGATCATTTCAACGCCCAGGATCGCCAGCACCACCATAAAGAAACGGCGCACCTTCTGATTGGTAAGCCGGACGAGAAGCCGCGTGCCTATGAATGCGCCCGCGACGACGCCCAGGATCACGGGCGCGGCGAGCCCCGGATCAATCAAGCCCGCCGCGAGGTAAATGCTCGTGCCGGCAAGCGCGGTGATGCCGATAATCAGGTCGCTCGTCGTGGTGGATACTTTGGGCGGCAGCCCCATTGCCAGATCGATGATCAATACCTTGAGCGCCCCCGCGCCGATACCAAGGAGTCCTGCGATCAATCCCGCGCCGAACATCAGCGGCCCCCCAAAGTAAGCGCGCGCCCCGCGGTAGTGGACGGTCTGCCCCATGGCTTGATCGTCGTAGCTCCCTTCCAATTCCAGCCAGCCGGAAAACGCGTCCTGGTGTGCGACGGGCGTCCAGTCCTCGCGCTGCAAGAAAAGCGTCGCCAAAGACGCCAGCAGCACGAGTCCAAAAACAAAAAAGAGCGGGCCCTGCGCGGAGACTACGACCGTAATCGTCGCGCCGACGAGTGCGCCGATAATCGTAAACATCTCGAGAAACATCCCGAGCTTGAGATTGATAATACGGTCACGCACGTACGCCGAGGCAGCACCACTCGAGGTGGCAACGACTGAGACGATGCTGATGGCGATAGCGTGTTTGATATCCAGGCCCAGCAGAGTGAGGGCGGGGATCAGGACGATCCCGCCACCCATCCCACTCATTGCGCCAATCAGTCCCGCCGCGATGGAGACGAGGAAAACCAATTCAAACGACATGGTAACCCTGTTTGGATAGTTTATTCACCGAATTCCCGCAATATGTGCAGGAAACTGATATTGCCGTCATGCGTGAACATACCCTTTCCCAAGTTTTCTTGTCAATCGATCCACGTGAACCCACTTTATCGACCGCGCCCTGGCTGATGCGGCGCAGGGCGCGCGCCTGCAGCAGCCGCCGTGTGGTGGGATGGAGGTCACTGGAACCTGGAATGATCATTGGGGCTGCTCACGATTTACACCTGACGGTTTCCGCGCCGCCAGCACCTCCTTCAGCGAGAAAATAAAGGCCGGGATGGCAATGGTGATCATGAACAGCCCGATGAGCACATATCCCGCGTCAACGGGCAAAAGCCGGTCCAATCCCAGAAGCGCCGCGACCCCGAAAACCCCAAAAAGCAATCCGCCGAAGAAGAGGGTTCTCCCTCCGGTCTGCGCTCCGATCCGCTTGATCTCCAGCTCCGTCAGCGCGTGCGCCCACCGCAAAGAGGCGCCAAACAGGCCGCCGACAACCACCAGCATGATCATCGTTCCGAGACCGAAGGCCAGCCCGGGCAAAAATCCTAACCACGCGCTGGACATGGCCGGGGCGGCAACGGTGTTGACAAAAAGCGAGAACCCGCCAAAACCGAAACCGGCAATAAAACCGTGAATGACCGTCCACCGTGCTGGCGGTGTCGCCACCAATCCACCAGGTTCTGCATGACGCCTCTTGAGCTCGTGGCTCTGTTTTTCAATCTGGTGGCCCGCTTCATGATGATGCCCGAGGATGTGGAGATGGGGGTAAAGATTCTGGCGCAGGACCAGCGCACCCGCGGCTGACATCGCGATGCCGACAACCACATAGACAATTCCGTTGACTATCGGCAGGAGCAGGAACGGCGCCAGCGCCAGATACGCCAGTTCTGAAATGAGCATGCGCTGGACGGTGAATGTGGCGGAGAAATAAAGTCCGGCTTTCATGCCCTGCTTTCCGCTGGCGCCGCCAATGGCGTAGCTAAACGTGATGGGCCAGGTGTGCTCGTCGGGCAGAATCCCGTGCAACAATCCAAACAGGAACGAATAGATCACCGCCGTAAGGGGTGACATTGGAAAACCTCCGTGCTTTGCTCAACCGGAGCCGGATATACGCCCACCCCTCCGTCTGTTTTCTGACCAGTTACCCCATGCCCACGGGAACCACCTTAACCGCGTCCAACAGCGCGTCTTGAGCAATTCCCGACAGGACGCTGCAGCTGAAATGAGTCCGATCAACGATGTCGCTGGCAACACGTCAACCCTGGGCTGCCGTAATCAGGCCCCGCACACCGGCTTCCGGTCCTTCGGGATAATCAAACACTGAGGTACCCGCCACAAAGACGCGCGCACCCGCTTCATACGCCGCTCGAATCGTATGCAATTCGATGCCGCCGTCCACTTCCACATCACAGTTCGGGTTGCGGGCGTCCAGCAACTTCCGCGCCTGCCGAACTTTCCGCAGGGTGTAGCCGACAAATTTCTGTCCGCCAAAACCGGGGTTTACCGTCATCACCAGCACCAAATCCAGTTCTTCGATGACTTGCAGTCGTCTGATCGATCTTTCTACGCGTGACGGGCGCTGGAGCGAATTCCATTGGCTCCGGCGACGATTAAGTCGGTTGCCAAACCGACGAATAAGCCGTGCTCGACGATGCCGGCGCGCGTGCTCAGCAAACCGGCGAGCTGCGGCGCATCGGCGATGGGTCCGAAGTGACAGTCTAGAATCATGTTGCCGGAATCCGTAACGAATTGTGTGCCATCACGATTCTGCCGGATGGTGCACTTGGCACCGAGCGATTCAAGATAACGTGCTTGCGAGCGCCAGCCGAAATGAATCACTTCGATTGGTACCGGCCAGTGCGTGCCCAGACGCGGCGACTGCTTGGTTTCATCCACGACGATGATCTCGCGGCGGCTCACCTGCGCAACGATTTTCTCACGCAGAAGAGCACCACCGCCGCCCTTGATCAAATCCATCTCCGGATCAACCTCGTCGGCGCCGTCAATCGTCACGTCGAGGTCGTCGGGCAAGTCCTCGGTCATCATTGGGATACCGAGGCGGACTGCCTCTATCCAGGTGACCTTCGAAGTCGCAAAAGCAATGATTTCGCGCAGTTCCCCGTTTTGCAGCAGCTCGGCAATGCGGCGTGTGGCAAAGATAGCGGTGCTGCCGGTGCCCAACCCGACCTTCATCCCCGGTTGCACAAATTCCACGGCGTGGGTCGCAGTCTCTGCTTTGAGTAGCGCTTCTGGATCGGATGAAGCAGACGCTTGATTCATTTTGGCTCCATTAAACCGATTGAACTTTTTCCCCTGCAGCCGCATCCACCAGCCAATGGAGTTGGCCGTTCACCGGTTGAATCAGTTGTGAGGGCAGTACATCGGGCTGATAGGGGCCTTCGTGGACGCGCCACAGCATATCGGCTTTCCCCATGCCCTCAGCGAGGAAGGCAACGTGCCGCGCGGCGTTGATCAACACGGTCGTGAACGTCACGCGCCATGTCGTCATCACTTCAACGTACTGCGGCACAACCCACTGTACTTGCTCGCGCAAAGCCGCCGTGCCCGGAAAGAGCGAAGCCGTATGCCCGTTTTCGCCCATGCCCAGACAGATGAGATCGAAGGCCGGCGCGGAAGCAGTGCGAAACAGGCGCTGCACTTCTTGCGCGTAAGCCAGCGCGGCTTGTGCTGGATCATCTTCACCACGAATGCGATGGATGTTGCCCGGCGGCAGCGGCACGTGATCGAGCAGCGCCTCACGCGCCATGCGATAGTTGCTGCGTGAATCATCCGGCGGCACACAACGTTCGTCGCCGAAAAAGATGTGCACCTTGGTCCACTCGATGCGATCTATATATCCTGCTGTCGCCAGCCGGGCATAGATCGGACGCGGGGTGCCGCCGCCCGAGAGTGCGATCACAAAACGGCCGCGTTCGGCGACAGCCCGGGCAGCAAGTCCGGCAATGAAATCGGCCGAACCGTCCACAAAGTGCTCACTGTCAGGATAGATGGTGATGTTAGACATTGTTCCGTTCCTGATCCACGTGAAGCACGAACCGCTCCATTGCCTTGGCAAAACCTTCATCCTCGTTCGACGTGGTGACATACGTGGCGGCTTTTTGTACTGCCGCGCTGGCGTTGCCCATGGCAATACTCATGCCGCTCTTTTCAAACATAAGCATATCGTTCGGCATGTCGCCGATGGTCGCAATGGCCTCGGTGGGAATATCGAGCAGCTTGGAAAGCGTGAGCACCACGAAGCCCTTGGTCGCGCTGGGATGAGTCACATCGAGGTAATACGGTTGCGAGCGTTCGGCAGAGACGCGCGTGCCGCCCCAGTCCTGCATCGCTTTCTCACAGCGCGCAACTGCTTCAAGATCGTCGCTGACGCCGACGATTTTGACCACTCGTTCAAAGTACGGTGAGTAGTCGGCCACAACGACAGGCGGAAATTTCACAGTCCACTGTTCACGCGCGACATGCGGCCCGTTGGCGTCTGTCACGTACCAGTCCGTGTCGGTATAAAGCCACGCGTCCAGTCCATGCCCGTGAATCACTCGAATCACAGCTGCGGATATGTCGGCAGACAAAAGGTGGATCGAAACAACACTAAAGTCCGGGTTGACGACCACGCCGCCGTTAAAGGCCGAGAGCGGCTCCGTCAACCGCAGAGCATCGTTGATCATGCTCATTCCTTTCGGAGGCCGTCCGCTGGTGACCGCAAACAGCACATTTGCCGCGCGCAGCCGCGCGATGGCGGCGATCGCGCGGGGCGTCAACACCTTTTCTTTTGTGACAAGCGTGCCGTCAACGTCGGCGATGACGAGACGGATCGATGGCGGCGTTGCCGCCGATTGAGTGCTCATAAGCGTTTTTTCTCCCGGTTGGGTCGCTCACTTTGTTTCTGCGTCCTTGAACACGCGCACCCACTCGATATGGCGGCTGGCCGGGATATCAGCTTCTGCCGCGCATGCCTCGATAGCGGCGGATCAGCATGTTGGTTGAGCTGTCGTGCGTGAGATCCGGCTTGGCCGCACTTTCCAGCTCGGGAATGATGCGCTTGGCCAACACTTTGCCCAGCTCGACGCCCCATTGATCGAACGAGTCGATGCCCCACATCGCACCCTGCGTAAAGACGCTGTGCTCATACAGGGCGACCAGCCTGCCCAGCATTTCCGGCGTGAGCCGGTCGGCCAGGATGACGTTGCTAGGCCGGTTGCCAGCAAACGTCCGGTGCGGCACCAGCCAAGCGGGCGTGCCTTCGGCCTCCACTTCCGCCGCGGTCTTGCCAAAGGCCAGCGCCTCAGCCTGCGCGAACACGTTCGAAATCAGCACATCGTGATGGTTACCGAGCGGATTGAGCGAATGCGCAAAGCCGATGAAATCGCACGGAATCAACTTGGTGCCCTGATGAATCAACTGGTAGAACGAGTGTTGGCCGTTGGTGCCTGGTTCGCCCCAGAAGATCGGGCCGGTCTGATAATCCGTGATGGCGGCGCCGTCCAGCGTGACATGTTTGCCGTTGCTTTCCATCGTCAGTTGTTGCAAGTAGGCTGGAAAGCGTTTGAGATATTGATCGTATGGCAGCACCGCCACAGTCTGCGCGCCGAAAAAGTCGTTGTACCAAACCGCGAGCAGCCCCATCAGCACGGGCAGATTCTTTTCGAAGGGCGTGGTGCGGAAGTGTTCGTCCATTGCATGAAAGCCGGCCAGCATCGCGCGGAAGTTTTCTGGCCCGATCGCCAGCATTGTCGAGAGGCCGATCGCCGAATCCATCGAGTAACGGCCGCCAACCCAATCCCAGAAACCGAACATGTTATCCGGGTCGATGCCGAACCTGGACACTTCCGCCGCGTTTGTGGACACGGCGACAAAGTGCTTGGCAATGGCTTTACCGTCCATTAGCGTGGCGAGCACCCACGCGCGCGCGGAATGTGCGTTGGTTATCGTCTCCAGCGTGGTGAATGTCTTGGACGAGACGATGAATAGCGTTTCCGCCGCATCAAGGCCGCGCGTGGCCTCGGCGAAGTCGGTGCCATCCACATTCGAGACGAAGCGGAAGGTCATGTCACGCGCCGAATAATGACGCAAGGCTTCGTAGGCCATGACCGGGCCGAGGTCGGACCCGCCGATACCGACGTTGATGACGTTGCGAATGCGTTTGCCCGTGTGTCCTTTCCATTCGCCGCTGCGCACACGATTGGCAAAAACGGACATCTTGTCCAGCACCGTGTGCACATCCGGCACGACGTCTTTGCCATCCATATAGATATGCGCGTCACGCGGCGCGCGCAATGCCACGTGCAATACCGCGCGGTCTTCGGTAATGTTGATCCTGTCGCCGCGGAACATGGCGTCGATGCGCTCACGCAGGCCGCTTTCTTTGGCGAGGCCCAACAGCAATTCCACCGTCTCGCCGGTGACGCGGTTCTTGGAGTAGTCCAGATACAGGCCCGCGGCTTCGGCGCTAAATCGTTCGCCGCGCTTGGCGTCTTGCGCAAACAGCGTCTTGAGCTGAACGTCTTTCACCTTCTGATGATGTGCCGTCAGCGCCCGCCATGCCGGGCGCTGGGTCACGGATTTGGTTTCAGCCATTTCGCCAACTCCCGTTATTTGACCGCTTCTTCCTTGCTCGCCACTACATCCATCATTTCATTCCATGATTTGACGAACGAAGCAGCGCCTTCTTTTTGCAGTTGCGCGCCCAACACATCCGTGTCGATACCGAGGCGGGACATCTTAAAGATCAGTTCTTCGGCGTCGCCGCCACCCGACGAGAGAATACGTCCCAGCGTTCCGTGTTCACCAAGTTTCAGAAGCGTCTGCTCCGGCATGGTATTCACCGTGTGCGGCGACGCCAGCGCCCTGATATAGAGATAATCCGAGGCCTGAGGGTCTTTCGTGCCGGTGCTGGCCCACAGCAGGCGTTGCACATGGGCGCCATAGTTGGCGAGCCGGCGCCAGCGATCGGAATCGAGCAAATCGCAGTAGGCTTTGTAGGTGCGTTCCGCCATGGCGATGCCAAGCTTGTCGCGGAACTCGTCGGGCGTCTTGCCCATGAGCGCGCCATCCCAGCGGCTGACAAAGATCGATGCGACCGATGCGACCCGTGGATTCAGCCCCGCCTCAATCCGCCGTTCGATGCCGTGCAGATACGCATTGGCTGCGGCCAGGTAATGCTCGCGCGAAAAGAGCAGCGTCACATTGGTCGGCACCCCGGCGAAGATCGCTTCTTCGATGGCGGGCAGTCCCTCGGGCGTACCAGGAATCTTGATAAAGAGATTCGGACGATTGGCGGCGCTATGCAATTGCTTTGCTGCGGCGAGGGTGCTTTGCATGTCGTATGCCAGCTTGGGCGAGACTTCCAGCGATACAAAGCCGTCCACACCGTTGGTGCGCTCATGGATGGGCCTGAAGAGATCGGCCGCGCGTTGTAAATCTTCAATGGCAAGCTCAAAGAAGAGCGCTTCGCCCGTTTTGCCGTGTTTCACCTTCTGCGCAATGGCTGCGTCGTAAGTGTTCGAATTTTTGATTGCGTGATCGAAAATGGTTGGATTGGAAGTGAGGCCTGTAACCGACAGTTCGTCGATATAACGCTGCAATGTTCCGCTGTCCAGCAAGCCGCGTGTTATGTTATCGAGCCACAGGCTCTGACCCATTTGGTAGAGCAGGCCGGTAATCTTGGTCATGGATAATCTCCTTCGTGTATCTGATTGCGAGCCTGAAATACCCTTTGATCTTAGACGGCGCCTGGCTTGTGCCAGCCGCCGACATCGGCTGTCAACCGCTCGGCTTCCTTCGGTCCCCACGTGCCCGGTGCGTAGTCAAACACCGGCGTCACATCGTCGAGGATCGGCTCGACGATCGACCAGGCAATTTCCACTGTATCTTCGCGCGCGAACAGCGTCGCGTCACCACGCATGGCATCCGTGAACAGCCGCTCATAATCGCCCATCATGCTCGGGCCGGTTTGGTATTCCGCTGTCAGCTCTTGTTCGCGTGACGCCATTGTTTCTCCCCCTGCCTTCACGCGGGTGCTCAAGCCCAGCGTAATCGGCTTGGTCAGACGGAACCGCACGCCGTTGCCCTGTCCGGGAGACAGCTTGGTGATCGGCGGTCGTTTGAGCGTCATCAACACTTCGGTCGCCGTCACTGGCAGACTTTTTCCGGCGCGGATGAAGAACGGCACACCGGCCCAGCGCCATGAATCGATGTGCAGACGCACCGCCGCATAGGTCTCCACTCGCGAGTCGGGGTTCACGCCCGGCTCGTTGCGATAGCCTGCGAACTGCCCGCACACAAGGTTCTCGGGGTCGAGCGGCTCGATGGTGCGGAAAACTTTCGAAGTCTCGTCGCGGATCCCTTCCGGATATGTGAGAATTGGCGGCTCCATCGCCACATAGGCTACGACCTGCAGCAGATGGTTTTGCACCACATCGCGGATCGCGCCCATTTCGTCGTATACCTTGCCGCGGCCCTGCACACCAAAGTCTTCCGCCATGGTGATCTGCACGCTTTCGACGTAGTTGCGATTCCAGACCGGCTCCAGGAAGGTGTTGGCGAAGCGGAAGTACAGGATATTCTGCACCGCGCTCTTGCCCAGAAAGTGATCGATGCGAAAGATCGATTCCTCTGGAAACACCGAGTGCAGCGTCTTGTTCAAGGCCTGGGCCGAACGCAGATTGCGGCCAAAAGGCTTTTCGACGACGACGCGCCCGCCCGTGGCGCAGCCCGACTCGCCCAACTGCGACACTACAGTGCCGAACAAGCTAGGCGGAATCGCCAGGTAGTGAATCGGATGCCGGGCGCCGCTCAGTGCCTGCCGCAAAAGCTTGAAGGTATCCGGATCGCTGTAATCGCTGTCAATATATTGCAGCAGCTCCATCAACCTGGCGAACGCCGCCTCGTCGATGGTGCTGTGTTCTTCAATGCTCTGACGCGCCCGCTCACGAAGCTGGTCGATGGCCCAGCCCTCCTTGGCTACGCCAATCACCGGCGCCATGAGATTACCGCGCTTGATCATGGCCTGCAACGCCGGGAAGATCATTTTATAGGCCAGATCGCCCGTTGCGCCAAAGAAAACAAACGCATCTGATTGCTTCGCACTCACAAGAACCCCCCTCACGAACAAAATCGAGCGCAAGGCGCGAGGCGTTCCGCGCCTGGCTTAATCCGAACGATGAAATCACTTGTTCGGCAATTCATGATGCCCGCCAAACTGGAAACGCATCGCGGAAAGCAGCTTGTCGGCATAGTCGTTTGCGCCGCGCGACGAAAAGCGCTCATACAGCGCGGAACTCAATACTGGTGCGGGCGCGCCCTCCTCGATGGACGCGAGGATTGTCCACCGTCCCTCTCCCGAATCGGAAACACGGCCAGAGAATTGCGCAAGTTGTGGATCATCCACCAGGGCAATCGCGGTCAAATCCAGGAGCCACGAAGCGATCACGCTACCGCGCCGCCAAACTTCGGCGACGTCGGCCAGATTCAGATCGTATTGATAGTCTTCCGGGTTACGCAGCGGCGTCATTTCGGCGCTGATTTCGCGGCCCTGCTTGCCGACGTCGGCACGTTTCAGGATATTCAGTCCTTCCGCATACGCGGCCATCAAGCCATACTCGATGCCGTTGTGCACCATCTTGACGAAGTGGCCCGCACCGTTTGGCCCGCAATGCAGATAGCCCTCTTCCGCGGTGCCGCCCAATTTCTCGCGCCCCGGTGTGCGATCGACATCGCCGCGCCCGGGCGCCAACGTTTTGAGAATGGGGTCGACATACTGCACGGCCTCTTCGGGTCCGCCGATCATCATGCAATAGCCGCGTTCCAAACCCCACACACCACCGCTCGTGCCCACGTCGATGTACTTGAGGCCTTTCCCCGCTAATTCCTTCGCCCGGCGAATGTCATCGATGTAGTACGAGTTGCCGCCATCGATCACGATGTCGCCAGGCTGCAAAAACCCGACCATATCCTTCAGCGACGAATCAACCACGGCCGCGGGCACCATCAACCACATCACACGCGGCGGTTTCAATTTCGCGACAAAATCGTCGAGCGCGGTAGCGCCGGTCGCGCCTTCACCCACCAATTCAGCGACTGCTTCGGCGCGGCTATCGTACACGACGCACTCGTGGCCGTCATGCATCAGGCGGAGCGTCATGTTTGCACCCATCCGTCCGAGGCCAATCATTCCCAGTTGCATAGTAAGTCTCCCCTCACATTACTTGTGAATTGAACTATCAAACCTGCGCGCCAGATCCAATTGATCTTTGGCCGCGCTAACGACGTGATCCGCGGAGAAGCCAAAGTAATCCTGCACCACCCTGGCCGGCGCCGATGCGCCGAATGTTTTCATGCCCAACACGGCGCCGGTCAGGCCAACATAGCGATCCCAGCCGAACGTGGAGGCTTCCTCCACGGCGACGCGCGCCGTCACCTGCGGTGGCAACACGCGGTCCCGGTAGGCCTTGTCCTGGGCCTCAAACAAATCCCATGACGGCATGCTGATCACACGCGTCTTGATGCCTTCTGCCTTTAACTTCTCGTATGCTTCCACGCACAACGTCACCTCGCTGCCGGTCGCCATCAGGAGTACGTCCGGCTTGCCGTCGGCGGCGTCCGCAACCACGTACGCGCCTTTCGCCACTCCCGCCGCCGAACCGTATTTGGCGCGATCGAGCGTAGGCAGCGCCTGGCGCGAAAAGATGAGACACGCCGGCTTGTCTTTCGACTGCATCACCACCCGCCAGGTTTCTACGATCTCGTTGGCGTCGGCAGGGCGGAACGTGCGCAGACCGGGCATCGCACGGAACGCGGCAAGCTGCTCGATCGGCTCATGCGTGGGGCCATCCTCGCCCACGCTAATCGAGTCATGGGTCCAGACGTAGATCACCGGCACTTCCATCATCGCGCTCAGGCGAATGGCCGCGCGGCAGTAGTCCGTGAAGATGAGAAAACTGGAAACAAAGGGCTGTACTTTGGTGAGCGACATGCCGTTGGCGATGGCGCACATGGCGTGCTCGCGGATGCCAAAGTGAAAATTGCGCCCGTCATAACTGTCAGACTGAAAGTCGCCCGCGCCATCGAACTTCAAGCGCGTCTTGGTGGATGGCGCCAGGTCCGCCGCGCCGCCGATCTGCCACGGCACGTTCTGCGCCAGCGCGTTGAGCACCGTGCCGGAGATGTCGCGTGCGGCCTTGCCTTTCGGATCGGGCGGGAACACGGGCAGATCCTTGTCCCAACCGTTCGGCAGGTCACGCGCCTGCATCATCTCGATTTCACGGGCCAGATCAGGATACTGTTTGCGATATTCCCCGAACTGGGTGTTCCACACCGCATGGGCTTGCGCGCCGCGTTTGCCCAACTGCGCCTGAAAGTTCTCCATGACGCCGGCGGGCACCAGGAATTGGGCGTCGGGATCCCAGCCGTAGAACTGTTTGGTCAAGCGCGCTTCCTCTACGCCGAGCGGTTCGCCGTGCGCTTCCGGCGTGTCCTGTTTATGCGGCGAACCGTAGCCTATGTGGCTTTCGCTGATGACGAGCGTCGGTCGGCCAGTCGTGTCCCGCGCGGTCTCGAGCATGCGTGTCAGCAACTCCAGGTCGTTCGCATCACCCACGCGGATGACGTTCCAGCCATAGCCCATGAAGCGAACCGCTACATCTTCAGTGAAGGCGATGTCGGTGCTTCCCTCGATCGTGACACGATTGCGATCGTAAATCCAACACAGGTTGGACAGTTTGAGATGCGCCGCCAGTGAGGCCGCCTCGCTGCTGATACCTTCCATCATGCAGCCATCGCCGGCGAGGGCGTAGACATGAAAATTGATCAAATCAAAGTCTGGACGATTGTAGCGCGCAGCCATGTAGCGTCCGGCAATTGCCATGCCGACGCTCATCGCCAGACCTTGGCCCAGGGGACCGGTGGTGGCTTCCACGCCGGAGGTCCAGCCGTACTCGGGATGGCCCGGGCAGCGCGTACGCAACTGGCGGAAACCTTTGATGTCGTCCAGGGTGATGGCAGCACCGCCAACGCGGTCACCATAGGATGGTGCGGCCGCCGTGATGCCCGCCAGATGGATGAGGCTGTACAACAGCATCGAGGCGTGTCCGGCGGACAGCACGAACCGGTCGCGGTTGAACCAGCCTGGATCCGCCGGATCGTAGTACAGTAAGCGCTGCCATAACGCATAAGCCACCGGCGCCGCGTCCAGCGGTGTGCCGGGGTGTCCGGAGCCTGCCTTTTGTATGGCGTCGATCACCAGCGTGCGTATGGTATCGATGGATAATTGATCGATGTTCTTTTCTGTGCGCATTTGTCTACTCCGTCGTATCTCTCCCCGCATGGAGGGCAGTTCCTACTGTTTCCGCCACAGAAGCAGTGTCCCCAGCAAGGTACTGCGCGCCGGCGCCTGCCCGGAGCAGTTGCAGATTAGCCAGCGTTGGCGCCTTTGGCCTTGCCAACCTTCAGCTCAGCGCCATACTTTTTGTAGTACGGCCGCCACACCAGCCGATAGAGCCTCAGACCGCGCGGGACGGAACGCAAGCCCGGGATGAACGGCAGGAAGAAGACGACCAGCACCACCAAACCAAACATGGATGTTGCGAGGATGTCCGTGCCGGCGCTGCTCCAGGGAGGGATTTTGTACCACATGGTATAGCTCCATAACCAGGGCTGCCCCGGCCAGCCGCCGATCTGGTTCATCATGCCCCACTGGTTGCCTTGCAGGTGATAGTAAGTAGCAATGTCACCCAGATAGTTACCGTCCGCCTGGTACAGGAGCGACTTGGAGTAGTTCATCGAGTAGGCGGTATTGCCCGGCGCATTGATTGACTGCGAATCCAGCGCGCCCGATTGCGCCATGGCCAGCATGGCGCTCAACAGGGTCGGGATGGGTCCGGTGTCGCCCTGTCCTGCCAAGACCACCTTGGCGCCCTGTAGGTTGACGGTGGACGAAATGGCATTGCCGTTCCACAGTTGCCGCTGTGAAACCTCCGCGCTATTCCATTGTTGCAGTGCATTTTGCAGTTCCGGATTCAAGGGTGCGTAGGCCGTGAGCGGCACAATCACAAAATCCTGCGGCGGGTTGACCGGCATGCGCACGCCGACCCACGCCTGGGGCGACAGGGGTCCCAGCGACTGCACGTCATCCGTGCCGCCGTTGTAAGGCGGACCATAGGTGGCTGATCCTGATGTGCCGGTCAGCTCGGCCAGCGTCGTGTTCACAAAGTCATTGGCATCGGCCTGAGCCCAGCTCTGAAAGCTGACCGCCGGGACCAGCGGCGCGCCAAAGAGGATCGTAAGCCCCACAACGAGAACCGCAATGACAATCATGGCGATGATTCCCTCAGTGATGAGGTCATAGCGCTCGAGCGGACCGGCCCATCTGCGCCTGGCCTGCGCGTTGTCGTGTTTCCAGCTCATAGCGCTGCCTCCTCTGCTGCGGGTGCGAGGTGCTCTTCGCGCGCGTCATACGGCGCGGCGATGCCGTTCTTACGCACCCACAACAGGTGGACTCCCACGATGACTCCCACGATCAAAGGAAAGATCACCACATGCATCGTTATTATCTGTCCGGGATTAAGCAGGTTAAAGAGCGGCCCCGCGCCGGTCGAGTTGATCGCATCTTTGCCTTGCGTGGTGATCCACTGCGCTTCAAAGTCCTGTATCGAAGCGTAGCCGGTGAATGCCGTGACAACGCTGGTCATGAACGCCAGCACGCCCAGCATCCACGTTAACCATCGCCTGCCGCGAAACGCACCCATGAAGAACACGGAGATAAAGTGAACGAACATGAACAAAAATAAAAGTTGTACCGACCAATAGTGCATTGCGTCGATGAAGGCGCCGATCGCTGTGTTCAGCCACCACTCGGGCCCGAAAAAAGCCAGAATGATACCGGTCACGACCAGCATGACCAGCGACATCAGCGTCAGCACACCGAACACGTAGAGCCAACTCTTGACATAGATCGGTTCTGTATCGGGCGCCAACTCCTGCACACGCCAGGTCTGGAGGAACCAGCGCCGGCTGCGGCCGTCAAGTGTTTTACGTATTTCGGGCGGATACTTGCTGGGATCGTCAGCAACGAAGATTTTTTTCATTCCCCAGTCCCTGAATCGGTTTTTCATGGCTCGCTTCCCTCCCCGGGCCGCTGATAACCGGTGAAGTCGACCTCCTTCGCCGGAAACGGCAAGAAGAGGCCCAAGACGACGAACAACAAGACGAGCCCAAACCAGATCAGGTTAGGGAGCTGGATCAGAAACCACGGTATCCCAAATGTGTAGACCGGGGCTGGCGTGCACAAGTCGAACAAACCTGCAGCCGTGCAGGATGGAATAGGCGGCATCGGGTCTTCCTCCTTCTTCAAACTTATTATAGTGCCGTGCCATGTGCCCTACCCCAATTCCCGGACTGCGAAACAACAAGATAAGATGAACGCCGGATGGAGTCAGTCCTTGTTGCCCGACGCTATGGACCTGGTTGATAAGCTATCACATCCTGTTAGGTGTAGAACGGGGCAAAGGTGGGGACGCTATTGCCAGCTATTCGAACTTTTATATCTTTCCGGCCAGGCCGAGTGCCAACTCTCCGGCGTCGGAATCATTAACACAACTTTTTAGCCATTAAAATAATAAGAAAGGAGGTGGTCAACCATGACGTAGTCAATCCAACTCGAGTCAGGCGGTAACCAAAATCACAAAGCGTAAGGAGATTAATCATGTCAAAGGAAGATGTAGCTGTTGCAATCTTAAATACTCACGTCGAGGCCGAAAATGCCGTAAAGGAACTGCAGAAATCGGGCTTCGACATGAAGAAGCTGTCCATCGTGGGCAAAGACTATCATCCCGAGGAAGAGGTTGTCGGCTACTACCATACTGGTGATCGCATGAAGTACTGGGGCAAACTGGGCGCCTTTTGGGGCGGCTTGTGGGGTATTTTGTTCGGAGCCGCCTTCTTCTTAATCCCCGGTATCGGTCCTGTTGTTGTAGCAGGTCCGCTCGTCTCCGCCATCGTTGGAGGTCTGGAGGGTGCCGCGGTAGTCGGAGGATTAAGCGCGCTTGGCGCAGGGCTTTACAGCATCGGCATTCCGAAGGACAGTATTATCAAATATGAAACCTCTATCAAGGCCGACAAGTTCCTGCTCGTTGTTCATGGCTCGGGGGATGAGGTGGCCAAGGCCCAGGATATCCTGAAAAGTGCCGGTCACGAGGTGTCCGTTCATTCTCCCAGTGATAAATGACCGCCCCAGTGGTGTTGCTGCGGGTATAAGCAGTAGATGTTACAGATGTTGGTTCGACCCAAGCAGGAAGTACCGATGTTACTTTCTGCACAATCTCTTGTTGAACCGGCATATCGGCCCCGATGTGCAGGCACAATTCGACTAGTTCGGAGCCCCCGCATCTGCGAGTGCGTGGATGAGAAAGACATTTTCCACACCCGATGGAATGGGGCTAAAGCAGCTACTTAATCAGATGCACCGCTTTGGAGGAAATAAATGCAGATGAATGGACCGGCTGCAATTATGACGACAGAGCTTTGGCCCCTGGCGGTTTACTTGGGGGTAGTGCTTTTCCTGACAGGATCTCTGCTTGTCCTTTCGTACTTCCTGGGCCAAAGGCATCGTGAAGCCGAAACAGATAAACCATACGAATCAGGCATTATATCAACAGGAACCGCACGCGTGCGCTTTGACATCAAGTTCTACCAAAACGCTATTTTCTTCGTCATTTTTGATCTGGAGGTCATGTTTATTATTTCCTGGGCGGTGGCTATCCGCGAGGCGGGATGGTCAGGATATATCGAGATTGTCATCTTCATCGGCGTTCTGGCAGCGGCGCTGGCTTACCTGTGGCGGCAAGGAGCCCTCGACTGGGGGCCGCAGCCGCGGGAAACGGACAGCGGCCAGGAAGAAAGCGGAGGCAGGTCTTGACCGGTGGACGGACAGGCGGGACGGGAGCTGTACCAGGTGCGTCTGTTGAGGGGGGGTCTGTCGAGGACACGGTGGGCCGCGTTCTTTTTCTTTCCCGGTTGCGGGATCTTATTTCCTGGGGCCGCAAGAATTCCATCTGGCCTTTTAACTTTGGCCTTTCCTGCTGCTACGTGGAGATGGCCACCAGCATCACCAGCAAGTATGACATAGCCCGCTTTGGCGCCGAGGTGATCCGGGGCACTCCGAGAGAAGCTGACCTGATGGTGGTCGCGGGCACGGTTTTCGTCAAAATGGCGCCGATTATCAAGCTTCTTTATGAACAGATGATGGAGCCTCGCTGGGTGATCTCCATGGGGTCATGCGCCAACTCGGGTGGAATGTACGACATTTACAGCGTCGTTCAGGGAGTCGACAAGTTCCTGCCCGTGGACGTTTATGTGCCCGGCTGTCCTCCGCGCCCGGACGCCTTTATGGAGGGCCTGCTGATGCTGCGCCGCGCCATTGGCGAGGAGCGGCGTCCCTTGAGCTGGCATGCCGGGCCGCAAAAAACAGTGCGCGGCGACCTGCCATCCCAGCGTGACCTCAAGCGTGGAGAGAGGCAAAAAACCAGCCGGTTACGGTCTCCTGGCGAGGTCTGATAAAGATGGTTACTCAGGTTAATAAAATAGACGTGATCCAGGAAGTCAAAGGAAGGTTTGCCGGCGCAGATATCATCCAGCAGCCTGTCAAGGATGGCCCCCCCGTTATATGGGTACCCGCCGGCATTTTGCCGGCGGTGCTGCGATACCTCAAAAGCGAAACCGCTCAACCCTACCGGATGCTGTACAACATTACGGCCATTGACGAGCGGGAGCGGGTCCATCGCGCCGGCCAGCCGGCCAGCGATTTTACCCTGGCCTATCATCTCCTTTCCCTCCGCAGGAACCAGGACGTTTGCATTAAAACGCCCCTGAAGGGCGATAATCCTTCTGTTGCCAGTATTGTTGACATCTGGCCGGCGGCCAACTGGTATGAACGCGAGGCCTGGGACATGTTCGGCATCACTTTTGACGGCCATCCCCATATGCGAAGAATACTGCTGCCGCCTACCTGGAAAGGGCATCCCCTGCGCAAAGAGTATCCCGCCCGGGCTACGGAAATGGAGCCTTTCAGATTGCCGGAAGCCGAGGAGGTCAGGGAGGAAAAAGCGCTGCGGTTTCGCCCCGAGGACTGGGGCATGAAACGCCACGCCAGGGACACCGATTTCCTTTTTCTCAACGTCGGCCCCCAGCACCCGGGAACCCACGGCCTGCTGCGTATCGTGCTGCAGCTGGACGGCGAAGTGATTGTCGATGCCGTTCCCGATATTGGCTACCACCACCGGGGCGCGGAGAAGATGGGTGAACGGCAAACCTGGCATACTTTCATCCCCTATACCGACCGCATTGACTACCTGGGCGGCGTGCTTAACAACCTGCCCTATGTAATGGCAGTCGAGAAACTGGCCGGCATCGAGGTTCCGGACAAGGCCAAGGTGATTCGCGTCATGATGGCGGAACTCTTCCGCATATCCAGCCATCTGGTCTGGTATGGCACTTTTGCCCAGGACCTAGGGACGATGTCGCCGGTTTTTTACATGTTCAACGACCGCGAACGGCTTTTCGATATTGTCGCCGCCGTCTGCGGCGACCGCATGCACCCTAACTGGTTCCGCATTGGAGGTGTGGCCCAGGACCTCCCCCGGGGTTGGGAGGAGCTGGTGAGGGACTTCATCAGATACCTGCCCCCGCGCCTGGCTGAGTATGACCGGATCGTCATGCAAAACCGCATCTTTAAAGGCCGCACCATGGGAGTGGGTGCCTACACGCTGGACGATGCCATTGAATGGGGAGTGACCGGCCCCGGGCTGCGGGCCTGCGGGCTGGAGTGGGATTTTCGCAAGAAACGCCCATACTGCAGTTACGACCAGTTTGAATTCGACATCCCCACCGCTACCAATGGCGACTGCTACGATCGGGCGGCCGTGCGCATTGAGGAAATACGCCAGAGCCTCAGAATCATTGAACAGTGTGTCAAAAACATGCCCGCGGGCCCATGCATGGCGGAGCATCCGCTGGCAACCCCGCCCCGGAAAGAGCGGACCTTGCAAGACATCGAGACCCTGATCACGCATTTTCTGGAGGTAGGCTGGGGCCCAGTCATACCTCCAGGAGAGGCTACGGTGGGCATCGAGGCCGCCAAGGGCATCAACAGCTATTACCTGGTCAGCGACGGCGCCGCCATGCCCTACCGCGTGCGTATCCGGACGCCGTCTTTCCCTCATCTGCAGATGATCCCGCAGATCAGCCGCGGAGCGATGATCTCCGATCTGCTGGCGATCCTGGGCAGCATTGATTACGTCCTGGCGGACGTAGACCGGTGAATCTGGCAGGAAGCAATAACAATGTTAAGTGAAGAGGAAGAAAAGGAAATAGAGGCCGAGACTGCCCGCTATGAGAGCAGGCAGGCGGCCGCCATCGAGGCGCTGAGGATCGTGCAGCGTCACCGCGGCTGGGTCTCCGATGAGGCCGTCCGCGGGCTGGCTGAGTTCCTTAAGATGACCCCCGCGGGGCTGGACAGCATCGCCAGCTTTTACAGCCTGATATTCCGGCGTCCGGTGGGCAGGCATGTGATCATGGTCTGCGATAGTGTCAGCTGCTGGTTGATGGGGTCTGAGCGGGCGCGCGATCATATCATGGACCGCCTGGGAGTCGGCTTGGGCGAGACCACCCCCGACGGCCGCTTTACCCTTTTGCCCATCGTCTGCATCGGCGCCTGCGACCAGGCGCCGGCCATGATGGTTGATGAGGATCTGCACACGGATCTTGACGCAGCCAGCATCGACGAAATTCTTGACAGGTACAGGTAAATCCGCAAACAGGGAAATATGGAAAAACCGCAACCGCTTACAGCCAACATCCACCCGGGACTGGAACCTCCGGATATAAATGCCTACGAAAAGCTGGGTGGCTACCGGGCGCTGCGCCAGGCCATCGGCAGCATGGCCCCGGAGGAAGTAACGCGGGCGGTCAAGGACTCTCACCTGAAGGGCAGGGGCGGCGCCGGCTTTGACACCGGCCAGAAGTGGAGCTTCGTGCCCATGGGGAATGACGCCGTCCATCCCAAGTACCTGGTTGTCAATGCTGATGAAATGGAGCCCGGTACCTTCAAGGACCGCCTGCTGCTGGAGGGCGGCCCGCACCAGTTGATCGAGGGGGCCATTCTGGCCGCTTACGCCGTCCAGGCCGACATCGCCTACATCTTTCTGCGCTGGGCCTACCGGCTGGCAGCCCGGCGGCTGACCCGGGCAATTGCCGAGGCTTACGATCACCACTATCTCGGCCGCAATATCCGGGGGTCGGGTTACAGCCTCGAGCTCTATCTTCACGTCAGCGGCGGCCGCTACATTTGCGGCGAGGAAACCGGCCTGCTCAACGCCATCGAGGGCAAACGAGCCAACCCGCGCTCCAAGCCTCCCTTTCCCCAGACAAGCGGACTCTGGGGAAAGCCAACGGTGGTCAACAACGTGGAGACTCTCTGCAACCTCCCCCACATCGTCAACAACGGGGCTGAGTGGTTCCAGGGCCTGAGCCTGTCCGGGGAGGGCGGCACCAAGATATACGGCGCCAGCGGCCGCGTTCGCAGGCCGGGCGCCTGGGAGCTCCCCATGGGCACCACTATCCGGGAGCTTCTGGAGGATCATGCCGGGGGGATGAAAGCGGGTTACGGGCTGCGGGGGGTCCTGCCCGGCGGCGCCTCGACGGATTTCCTGGTAGAGGAGCATCTCGATGTGAAAATGGACTTCAGCTCCGTCCAGAAGGCCGGCAGCAGGCTGGGCACGGGAACCATGATCATCATGGACGACCACACTTGTCCGGTGGGCATGGTCCTGAACCTGCAGCGCTTCTTTGCCCAGGAATCCTGCGGTTGGTGCTCTCCCTGCTGGGGAGGGCTGCAATGGGTGGCGCAAACCCTTGCCGCCATTGAGGCTGGCGAAGGACAGCCGGAGGACCTGGAGATGCTAAAGTCGCACGTCGCCATGCTGAGCCCCGGACATACCTATTGCGCCCTGGCCCCCGGCGCCATGGAGCCCTTAGGTAGCGCCCTGACTTACTTCAGTGATGATTTCGAGCGGCACATCCGCGAAAAAAGGTGCGCCTGGAGAAAGCAATGGTGAGGATTTACATTGAAAACGAGCCCTACGAGATCGAGGAAGGCCGAAACCTGCTGGAGGCCTGCCTGTCGCTGGGTTTTGACCTGCCTTATTTTTGCTGGCATCCGGCCTTGCATGCAGTGGGAGCTTGCCGCCAGTGCGCCGTCAAGCAGTTTAAGGATGAAAATGATACCCGGGGGAAGATAGTCATGTCGTGCATGACGCCCGCTGCCGCCGGCACCCGCATCTCCATCAATGATCCGCAAGCCCGGGCGTTTCGCGCTGGCGTGATCGAGTGGCTGATGTTGAACCACCCCCACGACTGTCCCGTTTGCGATGAAGGCGGCGAGTGCCATCTTCAGGATATGACGGTGATGAGCGGTCACGCCTACCGCCGCTACCGTGGCAAAAAACGGACTTTCCGCAATCAGGACCTGGGCCCTTTCATCAATCACGAGATGAACCGCTGCATCCAATGCTACCGGTGCCTGCGCTTTTACCGCGACTACGCCGGCGGCCCCGACCTGGGTGTCTTTTCCATCAGCCACCAGGTGTTTTTCGGCCGCCATGAAGACGGCGCCCTGGAAAGTGAGTTTAGCGGCAACCTGGTCGAGATTTGTCCCACGGGCGTGTTCACCGACAAGAGCTTCAAGCGGCACTACACCCGCAAATGGGATCTGCAAACCGCGCCCTCGGTCTGTGTTCACTGCGGCCTTGGTTGCAATACTATTTCCGGAGAGCGGCATGGCGCTCTCAGGCGCATCCGCAACCGCTACAACGGCGAAGTCAACGGCTATTTCCTCTGCGACCGTGGGCGCTATGGTTACGAATTCGTTAACAGCGATCAGCGGCTCCGTCATCCTCTTTTACGGAAAACTAAGGCCGGCCGGTTGGCTGCGGTTTCCGGCCAGGCGGCGCTGGAGCACCTTCGGGAGATGCTGGCCGGCAGCCGGGGAATTGTCGGCATTGGTTCGCCGCGGGCTACGCTGGAGGCGAACTTTGCCCTGCGAAGCCTGGTCGGCCCCGCCAGATTCGCGGCGGGCATGTCTGACGCCGACCTGAAACTGGCCGGCGCTACAGCGGCAATACTGCAAAAAGGCGCCGCCCGCTCCGCCTCCTTGCATGAAGTACGGATGTCCGACGCGGTGCTGCTGCTTGGCGAGGACGCCAGCAACTATGCACCCCTCCTGGCCCTGAGCCTGCGCCAGTCAGTGCGGCGCGGCCCGATGCAGGCTCTGGCCGGGCTAGGCATCCCGGAGTGGGATGACGCGGCGGCGCGTGACGCCATCCAGCAGCGGAAGGGACCGCTGTTCCTGGCGACGCCGGCCGCTACCAGGATAGATGACATCGCCGCGCGCACCTACAGGGCGGCTCCGGACGAGTTGGCCCGCCTGGGATTCTCTGTCGCCTCGTTGCTCAGCAACCGCGCTCCCCAGGCCGAGGGCCTCACTGGTGAGGCCCTCGGCCTGGCCGGGGAGATCGCCGCCGCCCTGGCAGGGGCGGAGCGGCCGCTGATCGTTTCCGGCGCCGGGCTGGGGAGCGAGGCCGTGATACAGGCGGCGGCCAACGTGGCCTGGGCCCTGTTGGAGAAAGGCCGGCCGGCCGGGCTGTGCCTGACGCTGCCCGAGGCCAACAGCATGGGTCTGGCCCTTATGGGGGGACAAAGCCTGGGCCGGGTCTGGGAAGCCGTCGACAGCGGTGAGGCCGACACGGTAATTATCCTCGAGAATGACCTTTACCGGCGCGCGGCCCCATCTTTGATAGACAGGCTGCTGGCGGCCAGCCATGTAATCGTCATCGATTGCCTGAAGAGCGCAACTGTGGAAAAAGCGGAAATGGTGCTGCCCGCGGCTACGTTCGCGGAAGGCGAAGGAACCCTGGTAAACAGTGAGGGGCGTGCGCAACGTTTTTTCCGGGTGCTGCCGCCGGCCGGGGAAACAAGGGAAAGCTGGCGCTGGCTGTCTGATATGACCGCGGGCAGCCCTGCCGCTGGAGCATGGCAGACACTCGACGACGTAATTGCCGATCTGGAGGGCGCCCTGCCGGTTTTCCAGGGCATCAGAGCGGCAGCGCCCGGCGCCGGCTTCCGTGTCCTGGAACAAAAGATTGCCCGGCAGTCGCATCGCTACAGTGGCCGCACGGCGATAACCGCAAACATCGATGTAAACGAACCTCAACCGCCCCCGGACCCCAACAGCCCCCTCGCCTTCTCCATGGAAGGCTTCCAGGGACAGCCGCCGCCGCCGCTGATCCCACGCTACTGGTCGCCAGGCTGGAATTCCGTCCAGGCGCTGAACAAGTTCCAGGGCGAGGTCGGCGGCCCCCTGCGTGGCGGTGATCCCGGAAGGCGCCTGATCGAGTCGGGGCGGCAACAGGCGGCCTACTTTGAGCGGGTGCCGGAACCATTCACTCCTCGCGCGGGAGAGTGGCTGGTAGTGTTCCTCTACCACATCTTTGGCTCGGAAGAACTAAGCAGCCGGTCCCCGGATATAAGACAGCTGGCGCCGAATCCCCATGTGGGGCTAAGTCCCGGCGACGCCGCCGGCCTTCAGCTTCAGGAGGGCGATCGCGCCAGGATGGAAATTGCAGGCCGCAATTTCCGTCTGCCCGTCCGGTTAATGGAATCGCTGCCGGCGGGAGTTGCCGGCCTGCCTGTTTGCCTCCCGGGACTGGAGGGGATAGTTCAACCGGGAAACTTCGCGAGGATCGTGCCTGCAGATTGGGAGTGAGGAATATGCCGGACGGCTGTGAGCACCTGAAAAACCCTGAAATCATACCATCAGGAAAATGGCTGGGGTAAACCATGCACGGCACCGTTATATCACTCATATTGGTATTTACAGTGATCGTCATGGCTATGTCTGTCAGCGCCGGGCTCATCTGGCTGGAGCGGCGTTTGCTGGCGGTCTTGCAGGACCGCCGCGGTCCCAACCGCGTCGGTCCCTTTGGCCTTCTGCAAGTGCTGGCCGACATGATCAAGATACTTTCCAAGGAGGACTGGATTCCTCCCTTTGCCGACACGGCCGTATTTGTTTTGGCGCCGGCAGCCATTCTGATCCCCGTGCTGATGTCATTCGCCGTGATCACATTTGCCCCCGGGATCGTGGTGGCAGACCTCAACATTGGCCTGCTTTTCTTCCTGGCAATGTCATCGCTGACCGTGTACGGCATCGTTCTGGCGGGCTGGGCCTCGGACAGCAAGTACTCACTGCTGGGCAGCATGCGGGCGGCTGCCCAGATGCTCAGCTACGAAGTGTTCATGGGCCTGTCGCTCACAGGCGTGATCATGCTTGCCGGCTCCTTCGACTTACGGGAAATCGTTGAGTCGCAGGAAGAGATGTGGTATGTTGTGCCCCAGCTTGCCGGTTTGATGGTTTTCCTGGCGGCCGGCATTGCCGAAACCCGGCGGCTGCCGTTTGATCTTCCCGAGGCGGAAGGCGAATTGGTTGCCGGTTTCCACTCCGAGTATTCTGGCATGAAATTTGCCCTCTTCTTTGTAGAAGAATATCTGGGTATCACGCTGATTTCAGTATTAATCGTGGTGCTGTTTTTCGGGGGATGGCTGGGGCCGCTGCTGCCGCCCCTGGCCTGGCTGGCACTCAAAACCCTGTTTTTCATCTGTCTGTTTATTTTGCTGCGCGCCACATTTCCCCGGCCGCGCTACGACCAGCTGATGTCATTTGGCTGGAAGGTCATGCTGCCGCTGGCGCTGCTAAACCTGGTGATTACAGGAGGGATACTGCTTGCGGCCAGCTAGGGATACAACCGGATGATCAGTCTGCTAAAAAGCATGTGGCAGGTCTTTTTACATGTGTTCAGCCGGCCTGTTACTGTTCAATATCCTGAGCACAAGAACTATCTGCCGCCCCGCTGGCGGGGGCGCATCGTCCTCTCCCGCGACCCGGAAGGCGGCGAGCGTTGCGTTGCCTGCTACCTCTGCGCCGCTGCATGCCCTGTTGACTGCATCTCGCTGCAGGCATCGGAAGACGAGCATGGGCGGCGTTATCCCGCCTTCTTTCGCATCAACTTTTCCCGCTGCATTTTCTGTGGCTATTGTGAAGAGGCCTGCCCCACCTGCGCCATACAGCTCACACCCGATTTTGAGATGTGCGAATATGAGCGGCAAAACCTGGTTTACGAGAAGGAAGACCTGCTGATCAGCGGTCCGGGGAAATACCCGGATTATAACTTCTACCGCGTAGCCGGCGTGGCGATCGCCGGCAAAGACAAGGGCGGGGCCGAACAGGAGGATTGCCCCGTCGATCCGCTAGGGCTGATGCCCTAAGGCCACCCGGGAGCCGCCTGCATGGATATTGTCTTTTACCTATCAGCCGCCGTCGCCGTGGTGGCCACCTTCGAGGTGATCACCCGCTATAACGCCGTGCACGCGTTGCTTTATCTGATCGTCGCGCTGCTGGCGATATCCCTGATTTTTTTCGTTCTGGGAGCCCCTTTCGTTGCTGCCCTGGAGGCCATTATCTACGCCGGGGCGATCATGGTCCTCTTTATCTTCGTAATCATGATTCTTAACCTGGGACCCCAGGCCACCAGCCAGGAGCACGCCTGGCTCAACCCGCGGATGTGGCTGGGCCCGGGCGCCCTCGCGCTCATCCTCGTGGGCGAGCTTTTCTACGTCATGATCACTGGCAGTGGCGCGCAGGCTGGGACCAGCATAGTCGGCGCCAGAGAGGTGGGAATCTCCCTGTTCGGCCCCTACCTGCTGGGCGTGGAGCTGGCATCATTTCTGCTTCTGGCCGGCCTGGTGGGAGCCTTTCATCTAGGCCGGCGCGGTAGTTACGGTGGTCCTGAAGCGGCTGATTCCCATACGGAGCAAGATAAAGGTGAGTCCTGATGGCATCGATTCCCATGGAGTACGGTTTGATGCTGGCGGGCACCCTGTTCGCCCTGGGCCTCATCGGAGTCCTGGTGCGGCGAAACGTGATTTTCATGCTGCTAGCCATCGAAATCATGATGAACGCAGCCGGCCTGGCGTTCGTGGTGGCCGGTTCCCGCTGGGGACAACCTGACGGGCAGATTATGTTCATTTTCATTCTGACCATGGCCGCAGTAGAGGTCGCGGTGGGGCTGGCGCTGGTTCTCCAGCTCTTCCACCAGTTCAAGACCCTCGATATCGACAGGGCGGACAGGATGAAAGGGTAGGCGTGCTTAAGACACTATTCCTGGTCCCCCTCCTCCCCTTTGCCGGCTTTATAACGCTGGTGCTGGGCGGCCACCGGCTTTCCCGGACAGGTATTGCCGTGGTTGGCATCGGTTCGGTAGGCCTGTCGGCGCTAGTTGCCCTGCCCCTGGGTATTGATTTTCTGATTTCACCGCCGCCGGGGCACGTCTACTCGCAAACCCTCTGGACCTGGATGCAGGTAGGCGGTTTCGCGCCGGGAATTTCCTTCTATCTGGACGCGCTCTCGCTGGTGATGATCATGGTGATAACCTTTGTCAGTTTCCTGATCCACCTTTATTCTGGTGGTTTCATGATTGGCGATGAAGGCTACCGGCGCTTCTTCGCATACATGAATCTTTTTGTCGGTTCCATGTTGTTGCTGGTGCTGGCGGACAATCTCGTCCTTCTTTACCTGGGCTGGGAGGGTGTGGGCCTTTGCAGCTATCTGCTGATCGGTTTCTGGTACGGGGATCCCACCAACGGACGCGCGGCCCGCAAGGCTTTTCTGGTTACGCGCGTGGGCGACACTTCTATGGCCGTGGCCCTTTTCCTCCTGTTTGCCAACCTGGGTACGCTGCAAATTCAAGAACTCATGCGGCAGGCCTCGGCGCAGTGGCAGACCGGCTCGGGCCTGGCGGTGGCGGCGGCGGCGCTGTTACTGGGAGGCGCCCTGGGCAAGTCTGCGCAGCTGCCTTTGCAAACATGGCTGCCGGACGCCATGGCCGGCCCCACGCCCGTGAGCGCCCTGATTCACGCGGCAACCATGGTGACGGCCGGCGTATACCTTATCGCCCGCACCCATGTGCTTTTCACCCTGGCGCCAGGCATCCAGCACCTTGTGGCCATCATCGGCGCCGCCACTCTGCTGCTGGCGGGATTCAGCGCTTTGACCCAAAGGGACATAAAGCGGGTGCTGGCCTACTCGACCATCAGCCAGATCGGCTACATGTTCCTGGCCCTGGGCGTGGGCGCCTGGTCAGCCGCCATTTTCCATTTCATGACCCATGCCTTCTTCAAGGCGCTTCTCTTCCTGGGGGCGGGTGTAGTAATCCTGGGGCTGGAGGACGAGCACGACATGTTCAAGATGGGAGGTTTGCGCCAGCAAATACCGCTCGTTTTCTGGACCTTCCTGATCGGCTCCGCCTCCCTGGCGGCGTTGCCCCTTGTGACTGCGGGGTTTTACAGCAAGGACCTGATTCTTTGGGATTCCTGGTCTTCGTCGACGGGGAGCCCCTGGTTGTGGACGGCGGGGCTGGTTGGGGCTTTTTTGACATCAATATATACATTTCGCATGGTATTTCTCACTTTTTTCGGCCGCGGCGGGGCGCATATTGGCAGAAAGCCTGGGGTTGGCATGAAGGTTCCCCTGGTGGTGCTGGCTTTTCTTTCCCTGGCAGGTGGTTTCGTGGAAGTGCCAGACCTGCCGTTTTTCTCTGACTTCTTGCATCACGCTCTGCCGCCCCTGGACCAGGTGGGGGAGAGCGGCGGTTTCCAGCTGGGCCTTGAGCTCATCGCCGGCGCGGTCAGCCTGGCCGGCATTTACTTGGCATACTTCCTGTTCCTGCGCCGGCCACAGCATGCGGAAAGCTTGGCGGCCACCTCCGCAGGCCGTGTTCTTAACCGCTGGTGGTTCTCAGGCTGGGGCTTTGACTGGCTGTACGAGAAGGTTTTCGTCATCCCCTATGTGTGGCTGGCTCGCACCGGCAGGAGAGACTATTTTGATCTCGTCTTCACGGGCATGGCCCGGCTCGCCCGGGAAATGAGCCGGCTGCTGAGTAAAACTCAATCAGGCCGGGTTCGCTGGTACGCGGCCGGCATCGCAGCCGGAGCTGTTGTTATTCTGGCTCTGACGGTGAACTTATGATCTTGCCCTGGCTAATATTGTGGCTGCTGGCGGGAGGCCTCCTGGCCTGGGTCTCGGCCCGCTGGAGCAGTTCCTGGCCGCGCTGGATCTCGCTGACCACACTGTGCGTCCATTTGGTCGCGCTGATGGTTTTATGGATTAGTTTCTCCGGGCAAGGAAGCTTTTCGGAGCCGGGACCTTGGCTGGCCGAGCTCAATCTTCCCTGGATCCCGGCGTGGGGCGCCAGACTTCATCTGGCAATGGACGGCGTCAGCCTGCTGCTGATCCTTCTGACCAATTTTCTAGGGATCATAGCCGTGGCCGCCTCATGGAAAAGCATTCAGTACCGTCTGGGTTTTTTCCATTTTAATTTGTTGTGGATCCTGGCCGCGATCGCCGGCGTATTCTTGGCCCTCGACCTTTTCCTGTTTTACTTCTTCTGGGAGCTGATGCTGGTGCCGCTGTATTTCCTCATCGGCATCTGGGGCCACGAGAACCGTATTTACGCCACGCTTAAATTTTTTATCTTTACCCAGGCCAGCAGTCTGCTGATGCTGGTGGCGATCCTGGGACTTTATTTTGTCCACGGCCACGGCACCGGCGCTTACACCTTCGATTACCCCCAGCTAATCGGCACTTCCATGCCTCACTTCACGGAGATGATGCTGATGCTGGGTTTCTTCACCGCCTTTGCGGTGAAACTGCCGGTGGTGCCGGTGCACACCTGGCTGCCCGACGCCCACACCGAGGCGCCCACAGCCGGCAGCGTCGATCTGGCCGGCCTGGTGCTCAAGGTGGGCGCCTTTGGAATGTTGCGGTTCCTGATACCCCTATTTCCTCACGCCGCCTCTGATTTTTCCCCAGTGGCCATGACACTGGCGGTGGCGGGAATCATTTACGGCGCCGTCCTGGCCTTTTCCCAGACCGACCTCAAGCGCATGGTGGCCTATACCAGCATCAGCCACATGGGGTTTGTCCTGCTGGGAATCTTTGCCTGGAACCAGCTGGCCCTGCAGGGGGCGATAATCATCATGCTTGCCCATGGCATCAGTACCGGAGCCCTGTTTGTGCTCGCTGGCGATCTCCAGGACCGCCTGCATACGCGCGATCTTAACCGCATGGGCGGTCTGTGGTCTATGATGCCCCGCATGGGCGGCACCGGGCTACTTTTTACCATGGCTTCCATGGGATTGCCGGGCCTGGGTAATTTTATCGGCGAATTCCTGGTGCTTTTAGGGACTTATCAGGTTAACGCCCCGCTGACAGTCCTGGCATCGCTAGGTTTCATTGTTTCCACCGTCTACGCCTTGTGGATGATCCAGAAAACCTTTCTTGGCGAGAACCGGCAGGGCTGGAAACCGCCTGATTACAACAAACGTGAAACTGTGATCATGTCGGCGATGATCGCTGTGATCGTTGGTTTGGGACTCTACCCGCAACCCGTGATAAATACCGCCCGCGGGGCGCTGGAAACGCTGCGCGGGTATGCCCCCGAATACCGCCAGGGACCGGATGCGAGTCACGGCAGCGAGAAAGCCGCCCAAAATTCCCCCTCCCGGCCGGCGGCCCCTTCCGGAGGAGGCCGTCCATGACGGGCCAGGACCTCGTCTCTGTCTTGCCCCTGGTGGTGCTGGGGGCGGCCGCGGTTTTGATCATGCTGGCAATATCCTTTTACCGCAACCATGCCCTCACCTGCCTGCTGACGCTGGCCGGACTGGCGGGGGCGGCCGTCTCGCTGCCCATCGCCTCATCGGCCGGGGTGCGCCGGGTAACCGCGCTCTTGATTGTCGACGGTTATGCGCTCTTTTACATGGGGATGATCCTGGCGGCAGCATTTGCCGTCACCATTATTTCATACCTGTACCTGGAGAGGCGGGAAGGCCGGCAGGAAGAACTGTACATACTGCTGCTGCTGGCCACCCTGGGCTCTGCGGTTCTGGTCAGCAGCAGCCATTTTGCCTCTTTGTTTCTGGGACTGGAGATACTCAGCGCCTCTCTCTTTACCTTGATCGCCTATCCCCGCGGCAGGCTCAACATTGAAGCCGGGGTCAAGTACCTCATCCTGGCGGCTGTCTCGGCCGCCTTCCTTCTTTTTGGCATGGCTCTGGTCTATGCGGACCTGGGGACTTTGGAATTTACCCGCATGACCGCACTGGCGCGGGCAGGCGGTAGCGGTGGCCTCCTGTTTCCGGCGGGACTCGGTCTGCTGATAATCGGCCTCGGATTCAAGCTGGCGCTGGTGCCGTTTCATATGTGGACGCCGGATGTGTATCAGGGAGCCCCGGCGCCGGTAACGGCTTTCGTGGCAACCGTTTCCAAAGTGGCGGTCTTTGGACTGATGCTGCGTTTCTTTAACCAGGTCGGCATCCGGCCACATGCTCACTTGTTTTATGTATTTGAGATAATCGCCATCGCTTCCATGTTTGCCGGAAGCCTGCTGGCGCTGCTGCAAGACAACGTTAAACGGATTCTCGCTTATTCTTCCATCGCTCACCTGGGATACCTGCTGGTGGCTTTTCTGGCCAGCGGTTCGCTGGCTATTACCGCCGTTACTTTTTACCTGGTGGCTTATACGGTGACGACCCTGGGGACATTCGGGGTGGTGGCGCTAATGTCGGGGAGCGGACGTGAAGCCGATGCCCTGAACGACTACAGGGGCCTCTTCTGGAGCCGTCCGTGGCTGGCTGGCGTTTTCGCGGCTATGATATTTTCCCTGGCCGGCATACCGCTGACAGCCGGTTTTATTGGCAAGTTCTACCTGCTGGATGCCGGGGTGGACTCCTCCCTGTGGCTGCTTGTTTTTTCCCTGGTGGCCAGCAGCAGCATCGGCCTTTACTACTACCTGCGCATCATTGTTGTCATGTACATGCAGCCGCGGCAGGATAGTGCAAAGTCCGGGGTTGCAGCCGCCTCCCACCTCCGGGTCGGCAGCCTGGTAATGGCAGTGCTGTTGCTCGCGGTTGTTTTGTTGGGGATTTATCCCGCCCCCTTGATTGAACTGATACAAAAGACAGTCACCCTGAACTGAGGAAGGAAAGAACATATTTCGACAGCAAATAGGTGGACGCTCGCCGGGAAAGGTTTTTTGGGCAGGCAATGCGGGTATTACGGACACCAGGGTTGACGTCTTGGCCTGGCAGCCATACACGCTTTATTAGTCAAGGGTCCAAAGATCTGCTCTTTACGCTGGGCTGGGGGGGGAAATCCAGGCAAGGAGGCAATCATAAATATGGACGCGCTCGAGCTTGGCCGGCTCCAGTTTGCTGTCACTACCATGTTCCACTTTATCTTTGTTCCTCTCATCCTGGGGCTTTCCGTCCTGGTCGCAACCATGGAAACCCGGTACGTGAGGACCGGCGAGCGGCTCTACCTGCGGATGACAAAATTCTGGGGCAGGCTGTTTCTGATCAATTTTGCCCTTGGGGTCGTCACTGGTCTTTTCCTGGAGTTTCAATTCGGCATGAACTGGGCGGAGTATTCCCGCTTTGCCGGGGATATTTTTGGCACCCCTCTCGCCATCGAGTCACTGGCGACATTTTTTCTGGAATCAACATTCATCGGCATCTGGGTCCTGGGGTGGAATCGCGTTTCCAAGAAAGTCCACCTGTTCTCAGCCTGGATGCTGGTTCTGGGCGCCAACCTCTCGGCGCTGTGGATCCTGTTGGCCAACGGCTGGATGCAACACCCGGTCGGGCAGATAGTTACTGGCGGACGCGTGCAAATGGCAGATTTTGGCGCCTTTTTCACAAATCCTTACGGCTGGTTGAAATTTTTCCATACCATGTTTGCCGGGTTCGTGGTAGCCGCTTTCTTTGTCACCGGCATATCCGCCTATCATCTGCTGAAAAAGCATGACACCGATTTTTTCCTGAAATCGTTCCAGAGAGCGGCAATCTTCGGCCTGATCAGCTCTTTTATGGTTTTCCTCGTCGGTGATGAGCACGCCTACGAGATTGCCCAGACGCAGCCTACCAAACTGGCGGCCATGGAATCGGTCTGGTACACGCAGAAGCCCGCCGATTACAACCTGCTGGTCATCCCCTACCCGGGCCAGGAAAGGAACCTTATCCAGACGCTACCCGTGCCCGGGATGCTGAGCTTCCTGGCGTATCATAATTTCGACGCACAGGTGAAGGGCATGCACGACTTCCCGGCCGATGAACGCCCGCCGGTGATTCCTGTGTTTATCAGTTTCCGGTTAATGGTGGGGCTGGGCATCCTATTCATACTGCTGGGTTTGGGATCGGTCTACTACGCCAGGAAACCAGACTTTCCCGAGCGCAGCTGGTTCCTCTGGATAATGCTGCTGGCCCTGCCATTGCCTTACATTGCCTGCCAGCTGGGTTGGATTGTGGCTGAAGTCGGCCGCCAGCCCTGGATCGTCTACGGCATTTTCCGCACCGCCGATGGCATTTCCAGGAACGTCTCCGCGTCGCAGGTTTTAACCTCGCTGCTGGGTTTTGGCTCTATCTATCTGGCACTGACTGCTACAGACATTTACCTTCTGGTAAAGTTTGCCAGGATGGGGCCGGACGAAGACCTGTCTCAGATTATCGATCCTGAAAAACTTCGGGGAGCCTAGATGGACCTTCGGATCCTGTTGTTTGCCTTTTGGAGTTTTCTCTGGGCCGTTTATTTCATGCTGGACGGCTTTGATTTCGGCGTTGGCGCCCTTTTCACCTATCTGGGCAGGAGCGACGCTGAAAGGCGGGTGATGATCAACAGCATCGGACCGGTCTGGAACGGCAATGAGGTCTGGCTGGTCACTGCCGGCGCCGTGACATTCGCAGCTTTTCCCGCCGCCTACGCCATTATCTTCAGCAGTTTTTATTCCCTATTCGGAATCTTGATCGCCGCTCTGATTTTCCGGGGGGTGGTCTTTGACTTCAGGAGCAGGCTTCAGGGCAGCGGCTGGCGTAAGACCTGGGATGTTGCCTTTACGCTGGGAAGCATCATGCCCGCCTTTTTATTCGGCGTCGTATTCGGCAACCTGTTCAGGGGGCTGGATTTGGGCGCCAGCGGCTTCCAGGGATCATTTGCGTCTTTTTTCAATGCTTACGGATTGCTTACCGGTATATTCTTTCTGGTTCTGTTCGTGCATCACGGCGCCCTGTGGCTGGGGGTAAAGACGAACGGCGGGCTGGAGGGCAAAGCGGTGGCGGCTGCCGGGCTGGCTTGGTATGCGCTCGCGGCTATTGCAGCCGCATTTGCCATTTACACAGGCTATGCGACCAGGCTTTACGATAATTATGTCAACCACCCCGCATGGTTCATCGTGCCGGCGACGGGAATTATCGCTCTGGCAGCCGTCAAATACTTCCTGCTGGTAAAAAACCACCTGGCGGCTTTTTTATCATCCAGCCTCGCCGTTGTCATGCTCGTCTTTTTTGGGGCCGTTGGCTTGTATCCGAACCTCCTGCCTGCAACTATCAGCGGTACTTACAGCGTAACAATCTCCAATGCCGCTGCCAGTGATTACGCGCTACGGATCATGGCCGTCATGCTGATCGTTTTTATGCCCCTGGTCATTGGCTACCAACTCTGGGTTTTCGGTGTTTTCAGGGACCGTCTGCGGGAAGAAGAGGTTACGAAAGACGATGAGGCCTACTAGCTGCCAGGTGTCAAGCCAACGAGTGCTAACCCCCATGACGGGCGGTCCAGATACGCATCCGGGCGGTTGACAGCCGGGGGGCCGGCGCCAAGGCTGAGCCGTGCGGCGCCTCTAATCCGGCCCAGAGCCGGCTTCACCCGGTTTTTTCTTTATCCCTATCGCCGGCAGACATTGTCAGCCGCCAGGCCGCATTGATGAGGCCCACATGGGAAAAGGCCTGGGGGAAATTGCCCAGCAGCTCTCCTGAATCCGGGTCAGCCATCTCCGACATCAGGCCAAGGTCGTTGGCCAACGCCGTCACCTGTTCGAAAATCTCGCGGGCCCGCTCGACGTCGCCCATGAGCGCCAGGCATTCCACCAACCAGTAGCTGCAGATGATGAAACCATTTTTCTCCTCCTGCCAACGCCGCACCAGGCCATTTTGGCAAAACTCTCGCTCTATTGCCATGATGGTGGCGCGCATGCGCATGTCGGTAGCTGGCAGGAATTCCACCAGCGGCAACAGGAGCAGCGCCGCGTCCAGACGGTCTGAGCCGAAGGCGCCGGTATAGGCTCCGACTTCGGGGTGCCAGGCCCGTTCGATGACCGCCGCTCGCACTTCCTCCCGGGCCCGGGCCCACCGCTGCCGCTGCTCGCGGTCAGCCTTGAGCAGGACGGCCAGCTTCACCGCCCGGTCCAGCGCTACCCAGCACATCACCTTGGAAAGCGTATAGTGCCGCTCCCGGTCGCGCGCCTCCCAGATGCCGGCATCTGGCTCCTGCCAGCTGGATGCGGCGCGATCGGCGAAGATGATCAGCAGCTCCCGGTCCCAGTCGTCGAGTTCTCCCAGGCGCTCGCGCAGGATGTAGGCAGCGTTTAGAACCTCGCCCAGCACATCCAGCTGTTTCTGTTTCCAGGCGTCATTGCCAATGCGCACAGGTTTGCTGCCGGCAAAGCCGGACAGATGCGACAGGGCGTGCTCGGTGAGGTCGCGCTCGCCCTCGACGCCGTACATGATCTGCACCGCTTCCAGGCCGAATCGTCCGCTGGCCCGGCTGATCCAGTCGAAAAAACGCTCTGGCTTGTCCGGGCAGGACGTCACCCACAGCGCCCGCATCGTCATGCTGGCGTCCCTCAGCCAGGTAAAGCGGTAATCCCAGTTGGCATCCCCGCCCATGACCTCGGGAAGCGAGGTGGTGGCGGCCGCCACCAGGGAACCGCTGGGCATGAAGGTGAGGCCCTGGAGCACCAGGGCGCTTCGCTTGACTGCTTCTGCATAAAGACCTTCGAATTTATCGTGAGCCGCCGTCCACGACTCCCAGGCGGCCACGGTTTCCTCAATGACCTTTTTCACGTCCGGAGGAGGCATCGGCTCTTCCCGGAAGCCAGCCCTGAAAACCAGGCTGAAGCCGGCCGTCTCGCCGGCCGCCACGGAGAAACGGGCCACGGCGTCGCCTTCCGCGAGTTCGATCTCCACCGGCGCCGACAGTTCCAGCTCCACGGGACCGCCGACGATGATATAACCTTTTTCGGCCTTCCGGAAGTGGGGATGGGTCAACCCATACTCGAAGCGGGGCCGGAACGCCATCTCCATTTCCACGGAGCCCTCGAGCCCGCGCACGTTGCGCACGAGGAGGTGCGGGACCTCCTTGCCGATGTCATCCCCGCCGGAGCGGGAATCAAGCACCAGCGCCTCGACCACCTCGACAGAGCCGCTGTCAGTGGTATAAACGTTTTTCAGCACCAGCGTCTCTTTCACGTAGGACCTCTCGGCCTGATACTCATCTGCCGGGCACAGGCGCCAGTGCCCGGCATTGGGGTCGAGCAGACGGCCGAGAACGGTGGGGGAGTCGAAGCGCGGCACACAGTACCAGTCAATGGAGCCGTCCCGGCTGACCAGAGCGGCCGACTGGCAGTCAGACAAAAAAGCATAGTCACTGATTTTCATAACCCAGTTCTAACCCTATCGGTAGAGAGTGCACCAGGAAGAGAAGAGGTACTTTCGTGCTTGAGGTTATATTCTCGGCCCACGCAGCACTGCCTCTTATGCCGTCCCCAGCACTTTCCCCACCGCCGGGATGAAGTCCCGCTTGCGCGACATCACGCCTGGCACGCGGCAGAGGCCGCCCTTTACCTCGCAGTTGAAGGCCTTCTCGATGATCCAGGTCTCGCCGGCCGCCAGCACCCTTTCGAACTCGGCGATGAGGGGATTGGTCACGAGCATGACCGCAAGATCGTAGCTCTTTGCCTTCCGCAGCCGTTCCAGCTCTTCAAGGATCTCGCCTTCCCTGAGCTCGATATCTTCGCAGTCGAGCACCATCATCTGGCCGATGCCGAGTTTCTTGCCGCTCAGATTGACAGTGCGGAAGTCCGCGGCGACCAGCTCGGCTGCCGTCTTGTTCTCGATGTTGATGTTCGCGTGCAGCAGTTCACGCGCGTATTCCTCGATGGTGATGCCTGCCAGCTCGGCGAGGCGGCCGGCGTATTCCCGGTCCGGCTCCGTGGTGGTCGAGAGCGTCAGGTTGAGCGTGTCGGAGAGGATCCCCGACAGCAGCAGCGCCGCGATCTCGGCGGGGATGTTTATCTGGTAGAGGAACATCTCGCGCGCCACGATGGTGCAGGTGCTTCCGAGCGGATCGGTGAGCACGTAGATCGGCGCCGCCGTTGATATGTCGCCTACTCTGTGGTGATCGATGATCTCCAGGATCTCCGCCTCCTCGATGCCGTCAACGGCCAGGGAGATCTCATTGTGGTCCACCAGGATGGCTCGCTTGCGCACCGGGTCCAGCAGGTCGGTACGGGTGACAAAGCCGATCAGCCGGTCGTCGCTGTCGGCGACCACGGCCGAGCGGTAGTCGGAATCAAGCACGCGTTTGCGCAGCTCGGCGATGGGAGTGAACAGGCCCACCGTAGCGGGCTTGGGCGCCATGATCGAAGACACCGGCTCCGACATCAATAGCAGCTGCACGGTGGCAAAGGCCGGATGCGGCGAGGAGACTACAAGCACTTCCTTTTCTTCAGCCACGCGGACGACCTCCGGGCTGACCGGCGAAGCATCGGTGACGATCAGCGCCGAGCAGCCGGCGTGGATGCAGTCGAGCTGCACCTCCTGACGGTCGCCGGCGATGATGATGTCGCCCTCGTGCATGGTGCCCAACAGGGTTGCCCGCTGCATCGAGGCCACTAGCACGCCGCCCTTGATGGACTCGGCCTTGCCGGAGTTGGCGACGACACGGCCGTCGACGGTCTTGAGGAAGATGTCGAGGCTGATGGGAGTCTCCGACAGGTCCATCATGCCGGCGCTGGCGGTATTGAACTGGGCGATGTCACGCAGGCCGACGATGCCGAGCACCCGGTGCGAGTCATCGACCACCGGGAGCGTCCTTACGCCCTTGTCGCGCATCAGCCGCGCCAGGGCATGCACCGAATCGCGCTCGTGGGCCGTGATGGGACGGTGCATCTCCAGGTCGCTTACCGAAGGGCTCAGGCTCTCGACCTCGACCGGCACCGCGACTTCGAAGCGGTCGAGCACGAATTTGGTCTCTTCGTTGATGTGGCCGGCCCGCGCCGGCGTGAAAATGTAGCGCTTGTCGGTGAGGTTCTTGAAATGAGCGTAGCCGATCGCCGAGCAGACGGAATCGGTGTCCGGTGTCGTATGTCCGATCACGTGTACGCTTTTCTTTCTTTCTGGTGGAGCCGGCATCTGCAGCACTTCCTTGTCCGGCTGGGGACTGTTGTCAGGCCAGATCTTCCGCACTTTCCAGGGAATTAGCTGGCTTATAGATTGGCTTCCCTTTCCCCGGAATAAAAAAACGCTTCCGGGGGAAGCGAGGTGGAAATGATAGCAGCAACGGACAAACAGGTCAATAGGAGTCTGTTTAGTTTTATTAAGGGGAAGCTCGCCGGCAGCGCAAGATCGATTTTGCGGGAAGATAAGGGCGGGCCCTCCCGGGCCCGCCCGCATTCAGCTGATTTCACTGCTCTTGCGCTACGGCCGCGCCGTCTCGTCTATATAGGACAGGATCAGGGCCTTGTCGTCGGCGGTGATGTCGGCGCCCGTGTAACCGGACATGCGGTCCACGACCGCCGCCCACTCGGTCTTGTTATGCAGCGTGATCGGATAGAGCGCGTGACACTTGGAGCAGTCCTGCTCGAAGGTCGCCCTGGCCGAATCGGCTGAAGGAACCTCGGGCCGCTTGGCCGGCGGCGGTATGGTCGTCTTCTCGGCCGGCGGACCATTCGGGTGGCACTTGTCGCACTTGTCGGTGCTCGGGTGGCACTGGAAGCAGTAGGCCATCCTCGGGCGGTTGGTCTGGTTGCTGAGGTTCAGATCGTGCGCGATGTTGCGGTGGCAGTCGGCGCAGACGGCCCCAAAAGCCAGGTGCTCGTCGTGCGGGATGCGGATGTCTTTCACATTGGACTTGAAATCTACGGTGTCGTGTTTGGTGGTCATGCTCTCGTGGCAGCGGATGCAGTTGACGCTGACGCGGTCGGGCTCGGCCATGAAGCCGGTCTTGTATCCGTCAGTGACGAAGTGGCCGCCGTTCTCGGCATGGCAATCCAGACAGCCGACCTCACTGTAATCAGGGTGCACCTTGGAGGGAAGGCCGACGTTTGCTGTTTCGCCCGTTCCGTGGCAGGTAAGGCAGAACCTCGGATTCGTGGTGGTGTAATGGGCGAGCATGACCATCGGCGACAGCGCCAAAATCAGCACGCCGACTCCGACCAGCGCCCAAACCGGTTTTGATAGCTTAGGAATCTTCATTTATCTGTCTTCCTCCCTTTACGCTAATTATTCAGCTGGCCCATCCGTCTCGCCGCAGTGCAAACGCACCAGGCTCTCGGTCAGTGCGGCCATGCTGCCGTAAAAACTGCTTCTGGACCGCTCCTTGACCGCGTCACAAATCTCAGGCACCCAGACGATCAGGTGCTCCCGGCAAAACCGGTTCTGCAGCTCCTCGATCCCGGCTGCTCCCGCCGTATCTCCCGACTCGCGCCGGGCGGCTTCGCATTCAGCCAGCATCGCCATTGCTTCCAGCTCGAGGCTGAGGTGATCCGGCGTCCGGCCCGATTTCAGCTCCAGGCCCGCCTCGTCATAAAACCTCGCCACGGCTACTGTCGCCTCTCCCCACAACTGCGGCACTTCCTCGCCCCAGCCGCGGCTGAAAACCGACTCATAAGGCGCGATATGCTCACCGGCCCCGAGGAAAAGCCTGGCGTATTCAACCGCCAGTTCCCCTGCCTGCGCTTCCGCGTCCCCGGCGAGGAATTCCTCGTCGAATGAAATCTCAAATGCCGCCAGCGACTCGACCATCTCCGGGCTCTTCAGGCCCTCGATCATGGCCGCCGAAGGTTTGTCGCTGAACACCCGGGACGCCAGGCCGTATAATGCTGCCCGCGCCCGGGCCATCTCCAGCTCCGGCCCCTCAGCTCCCTTTGGAGCCGCTGTCAACCCGATCACCTTCTAGGCCTTGGCGACTGTGACAACCACGTTGCCCCAGGACTGCCCGCCGCCGATCGGATCGGACGCCGCCGGCACGATCTGCTTGCTGTTGACGCCGATGCCGCTCTTTTCCTTCCACCAGACGAGCTCGAGGTTCGGATCCTTGAGCTCAACGTTATCGATCTCGGATACCTTCACTTTTTCTCCCTGGGCGACGCTGCCGAAAGCGGTGTGTCCAACGCCGTTGGCCATGGCTATCACCTGCGGATGGACGCCTTCGGTCAGGAAAGCGGTCGATTCGAGCGAACGCTCCTTGGCTTCCCCGGCCTTGGCCGAACGAAGCACCTTGATCGGATCGCCGTCCTTGATGCCAAGCTTGGCCGCTGTCACCGGATTGATCATGACAGGATTGTTGTGAAGGATCTCATCGAGCCACATGCAGTTGGCCGTCCTGCCATCTGTCTGCAAGGCTGTATCGAAAATAGTCAGCACCAGTTCGCTGTCCTTGAGGTCCTTGAAGTCCACCACCGGCTCATAGGTCGGCAGGGCGGCGAAGTTGGCCGCCGCCATCTTCGAGGAGGAAACCTCGATCTTGCCGCTGGGTGTGTTGAAGCCGCCGGCGTTGAAAGATCCGTAATTCGGCCGGGTCTTGGGGTCGTACCAGGAGCCGTGCTGCTTCAGGTAATCGAGACCGCCGGCCTTGACCAGGCCCGGGACGCTTGCGATCTGCGCGTTGAGATAATCGCTGACAGAATTGAATGCAAAATACTGAGCCATGCCGCCGTTGACCTTCCTGGCAAGCTGGACGGCGATGTCGAAGAATGACACGGCGCCGTCCATGGGCGGCACTACCGGCTGGCGCAGCGAGACATACGGGACCAGCTCGGGAGAAGACCGTACTTCGGCGCTCCAGTCCTCCAGGTATGTCGTTTCGGGAAGAATGATGTCCGCCATCAACGCGGTCTCGGTCATGAAAGGCGTGACCGCGACATGGTACGGGACCAGGGTCTCGTCCTTGAGGACATCCTCGACCGTGCCTGTGTCCGGATTGGAATAAGCGGGATTGTAACCATGGGTCATGAGCACGCCCACGTTGAATTTCCGGTTCTTGATCAGCTGCACGGCGCTTTGAATCGACTGCTGCGTCGCCAGCGGCAGGTCCGGCGGATTGGTCAGGACACTGGCCGCGGGGATCGGAGGCGCCGGATTGGGCTCGGCCAGGTTGTACTGGCGCGGCATGCAGAGACCGCCCTTGACGTCGATGTTGCCGGTGATGATGTTCAGCAGCATGACCGCCCGCTCGTTCTGTACGCCGTTAGGCATGCCGGAAAGCATGGCGTCGCTGATCGTCGTCGCCGGTTTCGTGGTCGCGAACTCGGTGGCGATCCGGCGGATGACCAAAGCGCTGACGCCGGTCTCGGCCTCGGCGCGCTCCGGCGTGTACTGGGCCAGATGCTGCGCCAGCTGTCCCGGAGAGACGTTGGTCCACTGCTGGATGAAGGCGGCGTCATGCAGGCCTTCCTGCATGATGACATTGGCCATCGACAGCGCCACCAGTGCATACGTGCCCGGGTTGACGTAGTAAGCTTCATTAGCACGTGTAGACGTGTTAGTCAACCTGACATCGAAGACCACCAGCTTGGCCTGATTGCGCTGGACGCCATCGATCATGCGGCGGGCGAGCCCGACGAACTGGGGATTGCTCTCCAGTGGATTTGCCCCGAAAACCAGCATGTACTTGCTGCGGGAGACGTCGGGCATGTCGCCGGCGGCGCCCCAGGTAAGCTCGGTCGCGACCAGCTTGTTGGCGTCATAGACACCCGCTGCCCCCAAAGCGTTCGGCGAGCCGAAGGCATAGGTGAAGCGGCGGCCCAGATTGTCCTGGGCAATGTTCTCGGTCATATAGACTAACCCGCCGGGATTGCCCTTGATCGCCGTCAGGTGCTGCGCGACATCTTCGTAGGCCTGATCCCAGGTGATCGATTCCCAGTTATTCTTGCCGCGCTGGCCGACGCGCCTCATCGGCGTCAGCAGCCTGTCGGGATCGTACAGGGCGTTGATGCCGGCCTGTCCGCGTGCGCAAAGTGTTCCCTGATTGCTGATATGCACGGTGTTGCCGCCGATCTTGACCAGGCGGCTCTCTTCGACGTAACCGATGTTGCCGCAGCCGGCGGGGCACTGCATGCAGGTGCTGGGCAGGAACGAACGCGGCAACCCGGAAGTCCGGTTGACGGAACGGCCGCCTTCGATCAACTCGACCGCCTTGGCGATCGGGCCCAACTGGCTCTCGATCGTCAGCACGGCGGCGCTGGCAGCGCCCAGCTTAAGAAAATCTCTACGGGTTATATTTAGCATTCTCCGGCTCCTTGAACTCAACTGAGGGGAATCGTCTGGCCGCCGATGACCATCACGAACCGCATGGCGTAGACTCCGATGTTGACCAGGATTGACGCGACCACAGCCGCGGACAGTGACTTTCTGCTCTTCGGTCCCAGTACCAGGATAATGGGCAAGATCGAACCCATGATTATCTCCACTCCCACGAACAGCGGCGCGAAGTTGCCCGTCAGGATCAGCATGCCGGCCTCAAAGGCGTCGGAGTGGGCGGTAAGCAATACCAGGATGTCAGACAGGATGAGGAACAGATCGAGCATGATGACATAAGCCATGAACTGCGCCAGCTGCAGGATCAGCTTCTTGTCCCCTTCGCGCGTTTCCTTATCGGCCTTCTTGTCAAACCATTTCCACCGGACCGCGGCGATGATGACCACCAGCCCGATGCCGGAGACCATGGCCGAGACCAGGAAGATGGTCGGCATGGCGGCGGTGTTCCAGAGCGCCCGGGCCTTGGCCAGCGCCAGGATGAACCCGGTGTAACCGTGTACCGAGATGGCCAGCGGTATACCGAGGATTCCCAGGATCTTGGCCGCGTTCTGCCTGTTGGTATAAACCATGACCGCGTAGATGATACCCATGATCGGGTAGGCGGTCAGCAGGAAAGAGCCATAAGTGATCGGCGAGGTCCAGTTGTAGAAAAGGAAAAGATGCCAGAAGCGCAATGGCTGCTCGAGATCGAGGATAAGGTTGAGCGGCGCGATGATCAGCAGGCAGGGCGCCAGCAGCGCCGTGATCTTGCCGATCGGTTTGAATTCCTTGCGTCCCAGAAGGGTGGCGATGACCGAGATAACGAACGACCCGGCGCTTAGCCCGGTGAAGAAGAAGTACTGGCCGATATACATGACCAACGGTAGCTGATGCTGTACCGAGTAGACGACATTTACATCTGCATGCTCCATGCGGATCTTCCCTCCGTTTTAGTCGTTAAGCCGTTAAATCTTTAGCTTGATCAGTGCGCCTTCGGTGTAATAGTGGTTATCGTTCTCGATGTTGCTCATCGCGGTCTCGTCCGCGTTGATGTAAAAGACCTGGGGATCGGTCTGCATCTCTTTCTTGATCACCACGGTGGCGTTGGCCGCCAGCAGCTGCGCGACCTCGCTCTTGGAATCGTTCTTGTCGCCGAAGACCATGGCGCGGGTGGGGCAGCTCTCGACACAGGCGGGAACCAGACCGGCGTCGACGCGATGAGAGCAGAAATAGCATTTCTGCACGATGTTTTTGAGGGGATTGATATACCTGACGTCGTAAGGACATGAGGCGATGCAGTACTTGCAGCCGATGCAGCGGTGCTGGTCGACGACGACGATGCCGTCATCGCGTTTGTAGGTCGCCTGCGTCGGGCAGTTCCGGGCGCAGATGGCGTCGGTGCAGTTATTGCACAAGCGGGGAATCCAGAAACGCCGGACGTCGGGGAAAGTCCCTTTCTCGACGATCTTCAGCCAGGTGGTATTGACCTCGAGAGGAACAGACATTTCGGCCTTGCAGGCTACGGTGCAGGCGTGACAGGCGATACACCTGCGAATATCGATCACCATCGCGTATCGTTTTTTCTCGGCCACTTGCTACTCCTCCTTGTTTTAATAACCCCGGCGGCGCTATCAGAGCGCCAATCTTCTATTCCAATCTAGTTGCTATCATTTCGTTTTCCAGCGCAATTACAGCCCGAAAAATCTCCAGCAAGGAGTTTTGCGCGGGAAGGATTACGGATAACGCCTCACGCTTTTCGCACGGCCAGGCTCCCGTTCAAGGAGAGCCGGTCTTCGGCTAGTCTTCCTGGTGCATCTTGTCCATCAGCCAGTTGATCAGGGGTGGAATCCCGAAGGTGAGGCCGGTAAGGATCGAAATGGTCGCAAACAGATTAATCAGAAAGAACCGCGGTGCTTCTTCGATGTACCACATGAATACCCTTTCACCTTTTGCCCGCGCCCGCCTGGGCGCCTGGTTGTGCCCACATTACAATTCCAAACCAAAACAACGGGAGACATTCTATACGATATTTCCTAATATGTCATTTCCTGCATCAAGCCCCTGTTTGCAGAGGCTTGATGCTGGATTATAGCCTCGTTATGCCTTAGGTCTGCGCCCCATCGTGCGGGGTAGCGGTCGTACCGCTGCCAGACTGGGCCTGCTGATCAAGCGACTGACCGTTTCCTGCCGGTGGCGCCAGCGTCTTGTAGTCGTGGCAATCGGCGCACACTCCGCCAGGATTATGATTCACCTTGTCCTGGTGGCAGGTCAGGCACGGCTCTCGAGTCGTCACCGTCCACTTGTGCGGCTGATGGCAGGTCTTGCATGTCTGCTGCGAGTGCGTTGTCTTGCCATGCAATCCGTTGGTCTTCGCATCCGTGTGACAGCTCAGACAATCCACGACCGGTCGCGCCTGATCGTGCGGCTTGTGACATTCACGGCAATCCCATTTCATGGGAGCGTTATCCGGGAATACCACCCCTGTGTTGGGAAGCTTCTGATGGCAGCTGAGGCAAGTTTCCCTCGTCGGCCTCAGCGGGCTGTCTTCCCGCAGGAACGGATGGCACTCGGTGCAGTGCATATCCCGCATCTGCTCGACCTTTATCGCCTTTTCCTGGCCGGCCACATGGTCGGCATGGCAGGCGGCGCAAATCTCTGTCGATGGACGGAAGCTGTGCAAACGCATGCCATGGCAGGTCTGACAGGCTATGTTCTGACCTTCAGCATGAGTCTTGTGCCCGGCGGTGTTTTCCACCTGGACCCACTGGGGGTCGCCACTGTAATGGCACTTCTCACAAGCCTTGTCCGAAACCGAAGCGTGGTTGGTGTTTCGGTCTGGCCGCTCCATCAGGTAGTTGACTACCAGCTGGGCGCCGCCGATCGGACTCACCGTATGGCAGCTATGGCACGCGACCTTGCTATGCTCACTGTTGGACCATTTGGTCCACGCCACTTCCATCGTGTGACACGAGCGGCAGAATTCCGGATTGTTCTGCGTATAGTCATACATCCGGTAACTGCCGTAGCTGCCGCCGAAAATAACGACAACCAGGAGCGTCCCCAGAACAACCTTTGCTACAACCGGCAGATGAGCAATCCAGCTGCCGATCCCCTTGATTTTACGAATAAGCCATCTCATGGCCTGCTCCTATGCCATGGGCTTCCGAATTTGGGGACCTTCAATCGCCACGCATGCCCTGAAACTTCCATGTGCCCTCCCTTGAACAACGGAAAAAAAGAGACGAACCGCAAGCAGTGTTGTCAGAAAAATGGAAGTACCCTCAGGGGTATTAAATACCGCACTACAACCTTTGTCAAGATGCAATCTCATTAATTAAGGATATTTACTTTTATTAGAAGTATGTGAAGTTAAATACCTGCATTTGGCACAATTAGCCGGGTGTTTATGCGGGTTGCGACCCGTGCCATGGTGTCAACAAAATAGTTGATATTTGATTATATTTGTAGGACTGGTTCCGTGCCTGTGAATAATTGATATTAGATTATCTTTGTAGTACTGGTTCTGCTGCCGTCCGGCGCCGGATGGCTGGTTCACGCCACTGCCGTCTGTGCTAAAGTCATGGTTACAAGATTCAAGGAGGCATCCATGAGCGAAAAGCATGAATTCCCCAATCTCGCGGCGGCCGGGGCCGAGTTCGGCTCGCGCCGGGACCTCTCCCTGGCGGAGCTCAGAAGCCTGCTCTGCGCCGACTGCGATTTCTTCCACGAAGGGCACGAGGACGACCTGGAATGTTCCTGTTTCCAGATATTGCGCGAGATCATCGTACGCGGTGTGCTCACTCCCACCGGACTTGCCGAGGCGCTTAAAAAGGAATAGCGATGAGCGGCGTTGCCGGCGACATCCTGCGCCTGACTCCTGACTGCTCGCCGAAGCTGCTCGAAGAGCCCTGCCTCTATAACCGCGCCACCGACGAGCTTTATGTCCTGAATCCCGAGGGGGTCGGGTTTCTGGCGGCATGCGGATCGGGGGCGCCGTTCCCGGAGGCCTCGAGCGGAACAGACGGCCCGGCCCGGGATACCGCCCCGGACACTGCCGGGGATACCGCCGCCTTCATCGAATTCTGCCTCGAGGAAGGCATCCTCGAGAAAGCCGCGGCGCCTGCCGAAAGGCCGCTGCACCTGGCACAAAGCCCCCTGCCTTCCCTGCGCTACCTTCTGCTGCACATCACCGACCGCTGCAACCTGCGCTGCCGGCACTGCTTTATCGGTGAGCCGGGCAGCCGCGACCTGCCCCTGGAAGAGATCGCCGCGGTGGTCGATGAGTTCGAATCCATGCAGGGGCTAAGGCTTCTGATCTCCGGTGGCGAGCCCCTTCTGCATCGTGGATTCTGGGAGCTCAACGACAGCCTGGCCGGCAGGGACCTGCGGTCGGTGCTGCTCTCCAACGGCACCCTGATCGATGACGAGGCGGCAGGCAGGCTCTCTTTCCAGGAAGTCCAGATCAGCCTCGACGGCATGCGGGCGGCACATGATTTCATCCGTGGCGCCGGCAGCTTCGAGCGATCGCTCGCGGCGATCGGAAAGCTGACCGCCGCCGGCAAGCAGGTCTCCGTGGCAACTATGGTCCACGATCGCAACCTGGGAGATTTCGACCGCATGGAAGCCCTGATCGCGAAACTGGGAGTGGAGAAGTGGGAGATCGACCTGCCCTCCTCCAGCGGCCGGCTCACCGCCGCTTCGGAACTGATGGTCGACGCCCGCACCGCCGGTCCCTATATAGACCGTTCCTTTGGCGGGGCTATCCACGAACCGGCCGCCGGTTACGCCTGCGGCGCCCATCTGATGGCGGTCATGGCCGGCGGCGATGCCGCCCGCTGCGGCTTTTATGCCGATCAGCCGGTGGGCGCGGTCTCTGAAGGATTGGCTGCCTGCTGGCAAAAAATAAGGAAGATACGTCTGTCGGAGCTCGATTGCGACTGTGACTTCATCGAGGATTGCCGCGGCGGGTGCAGATTTCGCGCGGCTGGGTATAATAGCGCCACGGGCGCCGACCTATGCCCGTGTTACCGCTACGGGGCGCTTTAGAAAAGCTTCATGATCCAGACAGGCCGAGATTTCGAGGAGGTGGCGTCGGTGAAAATCAGAAAGTCGAGGAAGAGCAGCTCCAGCACCTGCAAATGCAGCTCTTCATGCTGATTGCCGGCGATAAGCCGTAAATGAAAAACTCCTCCGGCCGGAGGAGTTTTTCATATTATTTGCGAGTAAACAGGGTCTCGATGGTGAGATGCCGTCGATCCCGCCAGGGTAAGCGGGCCTAGGCCCCTTCCATCGTTATGGCTTCGGTCGGACAGGATTCCTCGCAGGTCGCGCAGCCATCGCAGGCGGTTGGATTCGCCAGGCTGGCCACGTCCTCGGAATCTAGTTCGAGACTCTCGTTGGGACATTCATCCACGCAGATGCCGCATCCCGTACACTCTTCGGGATCGATCTTGGGTTTTTCAGCCAATCTAATTCACCACCCTTCAGGGTATCAAGCTATGAGGAGAGATCCTCATGTAATTAATCTGTTTTCCAGGCTTCGCGGGAACGGCGGTTCTAGTGGCCGCCGCATCCGCAGCTGGAGCCGTGCTCGTGGCCTTCGGGGACCTCGCCCGGCTCACGGCCCATGACCGCCGCCGAGATGATGTCGTTGACCTGGTCCATCAGTTGGTTGAAGCTGGTCTGGGCAGACGCGAAATCCTGAATACTGGGAATGTCGCGGATCTGACCCTGCATCTCCTGAAGCTCTTCCATCTGCTCGGGAGGCAGCTGCAGGCCGGAACTGGCGGCGCGCTGCACCATCTCCTGCTTTTCGGAGAACTTCTTGAGCGCATCCGTCGCCGCTTCGTCGCCGTCGACGCGTTCGGCCGCCTGCTTCAGCTGACCAAGCTCCTCGCTGTCAGAAATGGCCGCTGCAAGTTCCTGCGCCTTATCCAAAACTAGAGACATATATACTCCAATCGATATTTATTAGGCCTTCGAATTCCAGACCGTCTATGTCTAGGCTAGCTAATGATGCACAGGCTTGCAAACAAAACGGCAGAACCAAAATCAGCGGCAGGTGCGAGCCGGCCTTCCTGAATTGCTTCAGGTAAATCTCAAAGCCCTTGCGGAAATAGGAAGGCAGCACTTTTAATGTTTTCCAGAGGGATTTGCCCTGCGAAAGCCTGATGACCCTGAAGTACGTCAGCGGCTCGATAAAAATGGATGACCACAGGCCGGCAAGAAACAGCGCCAGCCGGAAGCGCAGGCTGTCAGGCCCGCGCCGGTAGAGCCGCAGCAGGCGCTGCATGCCGGGCTTGCGCTTGAATACCGCCAGCCGCACCAGCCTGTTGATGGCGCTCTTCCTGTAGACCAGGTAATCCTTGCTGTGCGTGTCCTCGATGGTCTCGGGGCATTCCTGCCGGGCGCGCTCGAAGAGATCCGTGCCGTAATAAAAGCTGAGGGAAAAAATCTCCGGATAGAAGGGCTTGGGCACCTCCATCAGCGTCTCAACCGTCTCCAGGGTCTCGGCCTCGGTCTCAAAAGGATTGTCGAGGATTACATCATAAAAAGCAGCTATGTCAAATTCCTTGACCACTTCAGCGGCCTGGAGAAAATCCTTGCGCAGAGACTTTCGCTGATAGACCTCCCGGTTCACGCGGTCGCTGCCGCTCTGCAGGCCGAGGCTGATCCAGCTCAGCCCGCTTTGCTTGAGGATCTTCATCTTGTCGCGGTTGATATAGACGGGGATGCTTCTGGCGATGAAAGGCTTGCCGACGCGCTCGCGGTAAGCCTGGCAGAAATCGTCGAGGTAGCTGGTGCTGCAGGCCAGGAAACAGTCGTCATGGAAGTTGATGTACTCGATCTCCGGGTGCAAGGCGACCGCCTTCTCTATCTCGGAGATGACATGCTCGGCGCTGCGGCGCCTGATCTTCTTGGATTCGTAAAGCCTTGAAAGAAAATTGTTGCAGCAGTAGGTGCAGGAAAACGGGCAGCCGCGGGAGCTGATGACGCTGTAGGTCTTGCCCTTGTACCTGGTGTGCCGGGCGATGACGCCCCAGTCCACCGGCGCCAGCCGGCCCTTGTCGATGACAAAGCTGCCGGCAGGCACATGCTCGTAGTGGGGCAGGCTGTCGAGGTCGGCGATGACGGGATGCATCTCGTTGGTCTTCAGGGCGCCGTCGTCGAAATAGCCGAGGCTTCCGACCGTCCTTAGGTCCCTGCCGGAATCGACCGCATCGGCGATCTCCACGATTGCGCGCTCGCCTTCCCCCAGGCAGACGTAGTCGGCAAATTCGAGGCTGGCCTCCGGGGCGATGGTCGGGTGGATCCCGCCCCAGACCACCGGCTTGCCGGTCTTTGTCTTCAGATGGGCGGTGAGCTCGCGAGTGCGGTTGTACTCGCCGCTCATGAGGCTGAAGCCGATCAGGTCGGGATCGATATCCTCGACGAAATCGTCAAAACAGCCAAGGGTGGCGCCGTCGTCGAGGTTGAAGCCGGGAATGAACAGAAGCGTGGAATCGTGACCTTTTTCCAGCAAGGTATAGTGCAGCGATTTCAGGCCGATCACATCGACGTTGTCCTGAAGCGAGATAAGCAGGTTCCGCATCGAGCCCCCAGTCACGAAATTTACAGCATCGGATGCGGTTGTTCTTTCCCGGAAAGCTCTGGGGGAAACCTGATCCGGGGCCGCATTCGCGGCTCAATTATGACCCAAATACCATAAAAGGTCTACAGCCAGCTGAACAGCAGCCGCGCCGCCGTGCCCAGGACAGTGAAGAAGACGTCCTGCGCCCGGTCGATGCGTTCCAGCTCGGACGGTGAGGCGCTCTCGAGGGAAAGGCCGGTGATGGGATCGCGGGGGTCGCCAAGCGCTTTGCCGAAATCGGCGATTCCCTGCCAGTAGCCCTTGTCGCTCTGGGTTTTGAGCATCTTTTCGTACTGGCCAGCCAGCTTTTCGTATTCAGCTGCCTGCGCCGGGCCGGGCCGCTTGCGGCCGGTTTCCCGATAGAGCGCGTAGCCGGCGAGGGCGCCGTGATTCACCCAGAAGCCTTCACAGCCGCCACAGAACAGCAACTGGATGTTGCCGGGGATGTTGGCGTCGTGAAACACCTGAAGCGGCCGGCCACACCGGGGGCAAAGGGGCTTTTCATGGTCTCCCTGCGGATATCGCAGCCTGTCCTTGTCCAACCTGTCGAGAGCGCCGGCCTCGGCCTCATCCACCTGGAAGAGCTCGAATTTATCGAACCAGACGCCGCCGCAGACGTCGCACTGGTCGAGCGCGATCGCGACTCCCTGCCGGTCGTGGGCGGCCACAGGTCTCAGCGATCCATCGGCGTTGGGACAATCCAGTTTTGTGACCGTGTCAGACATGGGCCTTCCTGACCGTTGCGTTTGTGGGGCCCTCTTCAGCCATGAGCCTTCCTATTCTGGAAAAAACCTTCCCGTTCCTGCAGGAGCAAGACCGCCGCCGTTTAACTGTGAACCGGTTTACCCAAACAGCGCTGTGGGAATTTGTTGATCGCCCCTCGACCGGCAATCTGTTGATCGCCCCTCGACCGGCAATCTGTTGATTGCCGCTCGCTGTTGTTGCCATGACAGATATTCCAAAATGGAAAAGCACAGCAGCAATCGCCCTGATCGTATTGGGATGTCTGGTAGCGACGTGCGCCGTGGCTGTTGTCTGGCTCAACCAGGTCGTGGTCGACACAGACAAGTACGTCGACACCGTCGCTCCCCTGAGTGAAGATCCCGCTATCAAGGACGCCGTCGCCCGCTCGGCGACCGATCAGCTCTTCGCGCGCGCCAACGCCGAACAGCTGACCCGCGAGGCGCTGCCCGACCGGGCCGATTTCCTGGCCGCTCCCATCGTCGAGGCCACCAAGGCGTTCGTCGAGGAGCAGTTACGCAATCAGCTTGATTCTCCCGCTTTCTCGAACATCTGGAAGGAAGCCAACCGCAAAGCCCACGACCTGGTCCTTCAGGTAGTGCTCGGCAGGGAGGGAACGATCTCATCCAGCGGCGGCAAAGTCAGCCTCGACCTTAGCAATCTTCTGGATAATATCAAGTCACAGCTGAGCATTCGGGGCATCAACATATTTCAAAATGTCTCGCTGGGAGACAGCGGCATACAATTCACCATCTTCGAATCACAGAGCATCACCCAGGCCCAGTCGGCCCTCAACCTGCTCGATAAGCTGGCCTACTGGCTGCCCGTGATCGCGCTCGTCTTTCTGGCCGTGGCCGTCTGGCTTTCGGCGAACCGCGCCGCTGCCGTCTTCCGGGTCGGGCTCGGCGTCGCCGCGGGGATGGTGCTGTTGCTGGTGGTCCTCGCTTATGTCCGCAGCCGTTATCTCGATGCGGTCGGTTCCGCGGGCACGGTCGACGTGCCGGCTGCGACCTCCTTTTTCGACATCATCGCCGGATCGCTGAAAACGTCGGTCAAGAGCGCGTTCGCGGGAAGCTTGCTGGTCGCCTTCATCGGTTTCACTCTGGGACCGGCCGGCGCCTGGATCACCAGGCAAAGGACTACGCTGCGGGCGGTCGGCGTGGTGCTGGCGCTGCTCGCCCTGGTGCTGATCGACCAACCCTCACTGTCGCAGGCGCTGTTAATCACTGTGATTCTGCTGGCGTATTTGGGAATACTGGAATTCCTGGCGCGCAAGGCTGCCTGAAGGGCATGACTCAAACAGGGAGGTAAAATGTCCGTGCCGGCAGAGAAGCCACCAGTCAAGGAACTTGGCAACGAGATGTCGCGTCCGGTAATGGCCGCCGGCTCGGCCATAGTCATCTTTTTGGGCGGCGGCGCCATCGTCTATCATGCCCTCGAATCATGGTCGTGGATAGGGAGCCTTTATTTCTGCGTCTCCTCGCTTACCACGGTTGGTTACGGCGACCTTTTGCCCACCCGGGACGCCACCAGGCTGTTCACTATATTTTATCTGCTGTCAGGATCCGGCGTCGTCGTCGCCTCAGTCGGGGTCATCGGCAGCCGCTACCTCGAGCGGCGGGACCGCATGATAGCCCAGCGGCGCGCGCGGCAAAAGTCACATTCTGATTCAGAAGCGCAGCTGTAGCTCAAACATGGTGCTTGTGTGATTCGAGGAATTCCTTCAGGGCAACGGCGTTGTTGTAACGGGTTTCCCTGGCGCCGTACAGCAGGATGACTTTGCCGTCCCGCTCCTTGTCAGATATGAAGGCGATGTCGTCCTTGTGGCCCTTGAGCTCCTTGAAGTAGCGCTTGCGGAACTCGGGCCATTTGGCGGGGTCGTGCCCGTACCATTTGCGCAGCTCGTTGCTGGGCGCTACGTCGCGCAGCCAGAGGTCCGGCTTAACTTCCTCCTTCTTCAAGCCCCGCGGCCAGACCCGGTCCACCAGGATCCTGTAACCGCCGGTGTGATGCTTTTCTTCATAAACTCTTCTGGTCTCTATCATTTCCGTCCCTTCCGAACGGGCCAATACTTCAAGTATGGCTTCAAAAACAGGATGCGAAACCACCTCGCGTCCGTGCGCTCCGCCGGCGCGGCGGACAGAGGTTAGAAGGGGCTGTCAAATCGTGTTAGCCTAGGCGCAAGGCGTCTTCCGGATTACTCAAGTGATTGGCCTGAGCATGACCGTCAGCTTGGCGATAACCCTATTCGTGCTGGAGCCGCTGGCGCCGGAGGTCACCTTCAACCACGGCCTGGCTGCCGGCATGGCGCTGGCGCTTGGTCTGGTCGGGGGCATGGTCGGGCAGTCGGGAGCTTTCATCGTCATACCGGCGATGCTTTATGTGATCAGGATTCCCACGCGCACGACCATAGGCAGCTCCCTCGGCGTGGTCTTTATCTCCGCCCTGGCCGGCTCGATCGGCAAGCTGGCGACCGGCCAGATTGATTTTACGCTAGCTCTTTTTTGTGTTAGCGGCGCCCTGATCGGCGCCCAGCTCGGTGGCAGGTTCTCGGTACGCACCGGCCGGCTGGTGCTGCGCTGGGCGCTGGCCGCGCTCATCGCCGCCACCGCCATCCGCATGTCCATCGATCTGATATCCGGTTGACGTTTTGACAGTTTGTTAGCTAATCCGTCAGCGCCGCGGCGACGGAATCGACGTTCGGGTGCTCGACCCTCACCATCGGCTCGGCCGCGCCGACGGCGCCGAGTTCATGTACCAGGCGAACAGATATTACTGCCTCGGCTCGGGGACATAGCACTCAAAGCATTCCGGCAGCATCGCCTGGAAATCGTTAAACATCATCGTGTTCTCGGTCAGGCGGGCCTCCAGCACCAGAGGCTCGATCTTCTGCCAGACGGAGATGGCGCTGCCGGCGACGATATCGAGCAGCAGCTCGTCCTCGCTGCCGATCAGATGGTGCGTGACCATGTAGCCGATGCGGTTGAAGTATGCGCCCACCTGCGCGAACGCGCGCTCGCCGTAATCGTTACGGTGGGCGCTGACAAAGTCGTTCCACGTCTGTTCCTGCAGGCCGTAGAGCACCCATTGCACCGCCTTCTGGAAATCATCGTCCGCATGGTCGGGCAGTCGGGAGCTTTCATCGTCATACCGGCGATGCTTTATGTGATCAGGATTCCCACGCGCACGACCATAGGCAGCTCCCTCGGCGTGGTCTTTATCTCCGCCCTGGCCGGCTCGATCGGCAAGCTGGCGACCGGCCAGATTGATTTTACGCTAGCTCTTTTTTGTGTTAGCGGCGCCCTGATCGGCGCCCAGCTCGGTGGCAGGTTCTCGGTACGCACCGGCCGGCTGGTGCTGCGCTGGGCGCTGGCCGCGCTCATCGCCGCCACCGCCATCCGCATGTCCATCGATCTGATATCCGGTTGACGTTTTGACAGTTTGTTAGCTAATCCGTCAGCGCCGCGGCGACGGAATCGACGTTCGGGTGCTCGACCCTCACCATCGGCTCGGCCGCGCCGACGGCGCCGAGTTCATGTACCAGGCGAACAGATATTACTGCCTCGGCTCGGGGACATAGCACTCAAAGCATTCCGGCAGCATCGCCTGGAAATCGTTAAACATCATCGTGTTCTCGGTCAGGCGGGCCTCCAGCACCAGAGGCTCGATCTTCTGCCAGACGGAGATGGCGCTGCCGGCGACGATATCGAGCAGCAGCTCGTCCTCGCTGCCGATCAGATGGTGCGTGACCATGTAGCCGATGCGGTTGAAGTATGCGCCCACCTGCGCGAACGCGCGCTCGCCGTAATCGTTACGGTGGGCGCTGACAAAGTCGTTCCACGTCTGTTCCTGCAGGCCGTAGAGCACCCATTGCACCGCCTTCTGGAAATCATCGTCCATCCACGTCCTGAACATACCGGCCGTGGCGCTGACGAACTGCTGCCGGTCCTCCTGGCGCAGCTGCCTGAGGATCAGCAGGGCGCTGACTAAAAGGGCGAGGCCGTTTAGCAGCGTCGCCAGCGCGGTGATCATCACCCAGTTAATGTCCATCCTTCATCCTCTCCGCCAAGGCCACACGGGCGCTCGTCGCCTCGTCCTCTCAGGCGCAGTAGGGGACGATGAGCCGGTCCGATGGCAGCTCCCTGTAGCGAGCGGGAATCTCCAGGGGAGGAATCCGCACCGTGCCGGGAATCTCGCCTGGATAATCCTTGAATGTTCCCGGCTGCCGCACGTCGAGTGGAACGACTTCATCGCCGCGCTGAATCATGCGGTTCAGTTCGGCAGCGGCAATCATGGGGACGTCTGCTTCCGGCCGCTTGTGGTTGTGGCCTGACTCGGGTCTTCGCATGTTATTCCAGTTCCCCCGATGCGGCGCGAAGAAACCCGTTTAAAACCGGCGGATTCGGTGACACTACCGATTAGGATTGACTATGAGCGATTATGTGATTGAAATCAGCGGCCTTTCAAAACGCTACGGCGCCATCATGGCCGTGGACGGACTTGACATGAAGGTGAAACGCGGTGAAGTCTACGGCTTTGTCGGTCCCAACGGCGCCGGCAAGACGACCACCCTGCGCATGCTGCTGGGCCTGGTGCGTCCCACCAGCGGCAGCTGCCAGGTTCTTGGCGAAAGGCCGGGCGCTCCTTCCGTGCTGGCCCAGGTCGGGGCGCTGGTGGAGACGCCGGCGTTTTATCCCTATCTTTGCGGCCGCGATAACCTTCATGTGCTGGCGCTTAATGCCGGCATCGCCGATTCGCGCATCGATCCTGCGCTCGATGAAGTCGAGCTGCTGGAGCGCGCCGGCGACCGGTTCACCAACTACTCGCTGGGGATGAAACAGCGCCTCGGCATGGCGGCGGCGCTGCTGAAAGACCCGGAGCTGCTCATTCTCGATGAGCCCACCAACGGGCTGGATCCCTCGGGTATCGCCGAGATGCGCAACCTGATCCGCAGCCTCGGCCGCGGAGATCGAACCGTGTTGCTCTCCAGCCATCTGATGGGTGAGCTGGAGCAGATCTGCGACCGGGTCGGCATCGTCAAGGCAGGTAAGCTGATCCGCGAGGGAACGGTTCAAGAGCTTATCCGGGGAGACCGGCTGGGAGTGCGGGCGCAGCCGGCTGAAAAAGCAAAGGCCTTAATGGAAGCGATGGAGGGCGTAAGCAAGGTTGAAAGCGTTCCCGGCGGCCGGCTCATGATCGAGGCCGACCCCTCGCTCGCCGCCGGGATCGTCAAGCTGCTGGTTGACTCGGGCGTTGAAGTCAGCGAGATCGCCGTCGCCAAGACTTCCCTGGAAAGCGCGTTTTTAAGTCTGACGGAGGACGAGCCGCACCATGGATAGTCTGTTATCTCAACTCTTCCTGATACGCAAGCGTACCGCCGTCTGGGTCCTGCTGGCAGTCTGGACCCTGACCTCGATACTGTTCGCCTACATCCTTCCCTATATCGCTTTCACGACCGGTTCCGCTTTTGGGCCCGAGCATGAAGTGGGACAGATCGTCCTGTCGACGCTTCTGCCTTCGAACCTGGTCTCCACTCTTTTGACCGGCTTTCCTTTCTTTGGTGGAGTGATGGTCTTTATCCTCGGTGTGCTGGTGATGGGTAGCGAGTACAACTGGGGAACGCTGACGCCGATGTTCATCCAGCGCGCCGGCAGGCTGAAGATCTTCTTCTCCAAGATGATCGCGCTGGCCATCGCCGTGATCCCCTTCGTGCTGGTGGTCTTTTTGCTGGGAGCGATCGCCAGCTCCCTGATCGCCCTGCATCAGGGCGAGTCCATGGCGATGCCGCCGGCATGGGATGTCATCCGGGCGATGTCCATGGCCTGGTTCATCATGGTCGTCTGGACCTACTTCGGCGTGTTGCTCGCGATTCTCTGGCGGGGAACGACGCTGCCGGTGGGACTCGGTATCGTATACGGCCTGGTGGTCGAGGGCGTCATCGCGGCCTTCGGCAGCCAGATCGACCTGCTCGATCAGATCGCCAAGGGATTCCTGCGAACCAACGGTTACTCGCTGATCACGGCCCTGGCGCCGTCAGTGCAGGGCAGAGCTCTCGGTCCTGGCGGTTTTTCCGGGCCGTTCGTGCCCTGGGGGCAGGCGCTGCTTGTCCTGGCGGGATACATCGTCCTGTTCACGGCCATTTCAGCGGTAATCCTGCAACAACGCGACGTGAACTAAACCCCCAGGCCGGCCTTCATTTCAGAGCCTTTCCCCCGCTATTTATACTTGCGAATATTATAATATGCGCATAAAGGTATCCGCCCGATTTTAGCGAATACCATGCAAAACGGCGGCTACGGCCGCCTTCCCAAAGGAGAAAAACATGTCCAGCAAAAAAGTCCTTTCGGTGATAATTCTTCTGGTGGGGGTGGCGCTCATCATCGCGCCTTTCGGCTACAAGATGTTTGACCGGGCTTCGGCCGGCGCCGACATGATGAAGGCGTTCGAGCCGGTGCTGACTCGACCGAACGTCACCACTTTCCAGGAGCACATGCAGACATTCGGCGGCATGCAGCAAGATATAAACAAGATGATCCCGGCTCTCGCCCAGCAGATGGGAATCACCCAGGATCAGCTCAACCAGATGCTGGGCCAGCAGTTCCCCGGCGTGGCCAACGGCATGAAGCAGATGGACAAGATGGGCCAGGACTTCAGCACCGTGATCAACGTCATGGACCAGAACGTCGAAAACTTCCAGAAAGCCGACCAGCTTCCCATGCGGACGATGCCCTGGTTCTTCATCCTGGCTGGCGGCGCGCTGGTAGTGCTGGCAGGGGCGCAGCTGCTGATTCCTGAAAAGAAATAACCCCGTCTATCAATCACAGTAGCACCGCAGGGACCGCTTCCACGGGGTCCCTGTTTTTTGCCGGCGTCATTCCCGGTCAAAGCCGGGACTGCCTCCGGCCGCTAGCCGGTCTGGCAGTCAGCGCAGATGCCGCTCATCTCTATCTGGTGGCTGACGGGACGGAAGCCGTTACTGTCAGCAATCCGGGCCAGGTCTGATTCAAGGGCGTGGTCGTCGACCGTCCTGGATTTGCCGCACTGCAGGCAGGATATGTGATGGTGGTGGCTGCCGAAGCGGTCGGTCAGCTCGATCATCCGTTTCCCTCCGGTAACGATATCCTGGATGATCCCCAGCTTCCTGAAAAGAGATACCGTGCGATAGATGCTGGCGCGGTCGATCAACTGGGCGTGATGCTCGATAATCGCCGAGACCGCCGAGGGGTCGTTCTCCTGCAGGAATCTGAAGACCGCCATCCTCGGCGCTGTGACTTTAAGGCCTGATTCACGCAGATAGATTTTCAATTCCTCGGACATGGGAACAATCAAATTATCGCAATTGCGACTTTTTTGCAATTCGTTCCGGTTAGTTGTAGTTTCTGCCTTGATTAATCGATCGCCAGACCGGGAAGAGTGCACAAAATGAGAAGTAAAATCCTCTGGGTAGCGATGGCCGTCGTCGCCATTGCCGTTCTAGGCGCCGTTGTCAGAGCCGCGCTGCCTGACGGCGGCACGCCATCAGCGGCGGATAAGGTCCGCGTGACGGCTTCCTTCTACCCCATGGCCGAGTTTGCCCGCCAGGTCGGCGGGGATAAGGTCGAAGTGTCGACCCTGATCTCGCCGGGAGTCGAGCCTCATGATTACGACCCGACTCCCCAGGACATCGCCGGTGTACACAAGTCCCGGCTTTTCATCTACAACGGCGCCGGCCTCGAGCCCTGGGCCGACAAGATCGGCGGCGAGCTGGCGGCGGGCGGCGTCGTGGTCGTAAATGCGAGCGACGGCCTGGACCTCTTGACCAAGGATGGTGGCGAAGATGGAGGATCGCCCGGAGGCAACGCCACATTCGATCCACACGTCTGGCTTGACCCGGTAATGGCCGGCCGGGAAGTGGATAACATAAAAGCGGGGTTGATCGAGGCCGACCCCCAGAACCAGGATTATTATGAGAACAACGCCAATGCCTATAAGCAACAACTGGCCGGCCTGGACGGCGCTTTCCGCGGCGGCCTCGCCGATTGCGGCCGCCGCGACATCGTGACTTCCCACCAGGCCTTTAAATATCTCGCCGCCCGCTACGGCCTCGATGTGATGTCGATCTCCGGACTGTCCCCCGACGAGGAACCTTCACCGCAAAAGCTGGCCGAAGTGGCACAGTTCGCCCGGGACCACAACGTGCATTACATTTTCTTCGAGACCCTGACAAGCCCCAAGCTGTCGGAAACGATCGCCAGCGAGGTGGGAGCCCAAACCCTGGTATTCAATCCGCTGGAAGGGTTGACTAAGGAGCAGATCTCTCAGGGAATGGATTACCTGTCAGTGCAAAGGGACAACATCGCCAGCCTCCGTACGGCCCTCGAGTGCAAGAATTGAATGTAGAGAATGACATGGAAAAACAGCCGCTCATCCGCCTGGAAGATGTCAGCTTCTCCTTCGGGCGCGAGCCCGTGCTCGACCGGATCAGCCTGGAGATCGGCGAAGGCGAGTACCTGGGCGTGATCGGGCCCAATGGCGGCGGCAAGACAACCCTGCTGCGGCTGATGCTGGGCCTGATCCAGCCGGCAAGCGGTTCCGTGAGCCTGTTCGGACAACCGGTCAACGCGTTCAGGGACTGGTCGAAGATCGGTTACATCCCCCAGAAAGCCACCCATATAGAATCACGTTTCCCCTACACCGTTGAGGAAGTCGTGCAACTGGGGAGGATATCCAGGGTGGGAGTGCTGCGCCGCTTTAAAGCCGCCGACAAGAAAAGCATCGCCGAGGCGCTGGAGCTGGTTGACATGCTGCCATACCGAAAGCATCTCGTGACCGAGCTTTCCGGGGGGCAGCAGCAGAGGGTCTTCATCGCCAAGGGGCTGGTGTCCGATCCGGCGGTCCTGATCCTGGACGAGCCGACCGTCGGCGTCGACCTGAAATCCCAGGATGAGTTTTACCGCCTGCTCTCGAGGCTCAACCGTGAGCACCGCATGACCCTGGTCGTCGTTTCCCACGACGTTGACGTCATCGCCAACGAGGTCGGCAGCCTGGCTTGCGTGAATCAGACGCTCATCTACCATGGCGAGCCCAAGGAGTTCATCAAGGGCGACTATCTGGAGAACCTTTACGGCCAGGGCCGCAAGTTCATCCTGCACGGGCACTAGCACGCTGGATATCTTCACCTACAGCTTCATGCTCCGCGCCTTTGCCGCCGGCATCACCATCGGCCTGGTGGCTCCCCTGATCGGCTGCTTCCTGGTCGCCAAACGTTACTCCCTGATCGCCGACAGCCTGGCGCATGTCTCGCTGGCGGGAGTGGCGATCGGCGTGATCCTGGTGATCAACCCCATCGTCAGCGCGCTGGGCGTGGCGGTGCTGGTGGCGTTGATCATCGAGAAGCTCCGCGTGGGACGGCTGCTCTCCGGGGAAGTCGCCCTGGCGATGTTTCTCTCCAGCGGCCTGGCGGTGGCGGTAGTGCTGATCGGACTGGCGAAGAACGTGCACGTCGACCTGTTTTCTTTCCTGTTCGGGAGCATCACCACGGTCAGCTCGCAGGATCTCTGGATAATACTTCCTCTCGGCGCCACGGTCCTGGCCTTCATCGGCCTGCTCTACAAGGAGCTAAGCTATCTCGCTTTCGATGACGAGTCGGCGCGGGTGAGCGGGCTGCCGGTCAGATTCCTCAATCAGGCGCTGGTCATCCTGACCGCCGTGACCGTGGTGCTTTCACTGAGGATAGTGGGAGGATTGCTGATCGGGGCGCTAATGGTGATTCCCGTGGCCGCAGCCATGCAGCTCGGCCGCAGCTTCCGGCAGACCGTGCTTTACGCGATCGGATTGGGGCTGACGGCCGTGATCGCCGGGCTTTTTGCTTCCTTTTATCTGAACACGGCAGCCGGGGGAACGATAGTTTTGATATCGCTGCTGACTTTTGGCGCAACCGTGGCCTGGAAAAAAATCCCCGCCTGATCCGGTTCCCTTAACCGGAATCCCCGCCTGATCAGACTTCGTTCATTCCAATCCGGCTTTGCCGGGCCGGAGTCCTCTTCATCACCCAGTAGAGGCCGAGAGCGCCGATGACGGCGACTCCAAAGGCGATGGACTGCGCCTGGATCTGGCCGTCGCGGCTGAAGCGCAGGAACTCGAGCAGAAACCTCGTCGTCCCCGCCAGCACCATGTAGAGAGAAATCAGGGCCCAGTCGCGCTTGAGCCGGGGGGCAAGGTAGATCAGCAGGCCGAATATCGCCAGCGAGGCCAGCATCTCATAAAGCTGCGACGGCTGAACCGATACGCCCGGCGGCGTCGGCAGCATCCCGTTGGGAAAGGCAACCGCCCAGGGAAGCGTCGACGGCTTGCCGTAACAGGTCCCCATGAGGAAACAGCCCACGCGTCCAAAAGCCAGGCCCAGAGCGATGGCCGGCGCGGCGGCGTCGAATGCTTTTCCCTTGGGGATCTTCTTCACGCTCAGGAAAATCCATGTAAGGGCCAGGGCGCCGATGACGCCGCCATACCACACCAGGCCCGCCCCGCTGAAGAGTGAAGCCGGGTCGGTTGACATATCGTTGAGATTTACCAGGATGTAATCCGCTTTGGCGCCGATGACGCCGCCCAGAGCCGCTATGGCAACCAGCCAGATGATCGGTTCGGTGTCCAGCCCCCTGCGTTTGAATCCGTAAAAGGTGACAAGGCCGGCCGCCAGAAAGCCCAGCGACATGGTGACGCCGTAGCTGTGGACGAGGAAGGGACCCCAGGAAAAAAGATAAGGATGCATAAGGAACAGGATAGCAAATCGGCGGCCGTGTGGCCTCGGCGGGGCGCTACTTTTTACACGAGCGCAGCCACTGGTGATAAACCCCGCCGACGAACACATGGAAACACCAGAAGATGGGCGCGGCGGAAGCGATGCGGAACTTGCCGAGTGCGCCGCCGACCGTGGTGTGCACGTGGATGTGCCAGGGGTTGAGTTCGTTTCCCAGCGTGCCGGCATCGATGAATTCGCACAGCCGGGGCATGACAAACCGTTCGGGCAGAGGCATGCGCGGATCGAGATTCATTAGCGGGGGGCGCGCGGCGCCGTCGTCCCTGGCCCTGACCACATTGAATTCCGGCGGAATGGGCTCCGCGGGGTCCCACTGAGGCAGGGGGACGAAGCGCCTGCCGCCGTTGCTTGACAGGAAATCCTCAAGCTCGCTGATATAAGCGCTGTGGCCGATGAATGTCTCTTCCCCGAAATGAATGATCTTCGTATGGGCCGCGACTACCTCGTCGGTCAGGAACGGGAGCATCAGCTTTACCAGCTCCGATCTCTCCGGCGGACTGAGGCTATTTACAATCGGTGGACCGCTCAAGATGAATTCCTGCCCAGATTGATTTCCTGTTGGGTGCATACTCCCCTATACCCAAAAACCGGCTGCGGGGTTCCCCCGTGTCGTAAATATGCTACCTGGGTAAAAAGAAACCAACGAATAAAGGGGATCGGCGATGGACCCGGTCGAGCAGATAAGCTCCAACGTGCAAACAAGGGTGGACGGCCTGGGCGCGGAGATCATCAGGTATGCCGAAAAGAAGCAGGACATCTCGGAAATCCGTGATCTGTCGGAAGCCGACCGGGCGGAAAAAATCAGCGGGGCCAGGGATCTCCTCGATCAAAGGATGGATGCCGCCTTTGGGGAAGATGAGGAATCTATCGATGCCGAGATCCAACGCATCGTGGAAGCCAGCAAGTCGCAGGAGACTGCACGGGAGCGGGCGATCGCCGCAGCCGAGATATGGCGGCAGGAGCTTCCCGGCCTGCGGCAGTTCCTTGAGTATTGCGGCGGCATGATCGCGGCGCACCAGGGGAAGGCCACCCAGGAGCTCCGCGAAAGCCAGAAGTGCCTCACGGAAGCCTCGTGCGTCATGGACAAGATCTCAGCCAGGGTCAGGCAGGCCGTCGAAGGAAAATAACATTATGGCTCGCCCTGGCGGGGAAGCCGGGAGTTATTTCTTTTCCACAAGCTCGGCCAGGCGATCGTAGGTCTCGGAAGCGCCTTCCTCCATGCCCGCCTGGAGATTTCCATCACGATCCTCGATCGACTGATAGACAGCCCTGGCCGTCAATCTCGTCTTGCCGCCCTGATCTTCGAGCTTCGCGGTTTCCATTGAGACATGGCCCGGCATGCCCTCGAACTCGTTCGTCTGCACGATCAGCTCGGGAATCACGATATCGTGATATACGCCGTGGAAGCCGTATTCATTGCCGTCGGAATCCCGGTTGATAAACCGCCAGGAACCGCCCGGACGAACGTCCATCTTGTCCACTATGGTGATGAACCTTCTCGGCCCCCACCACTTGGGGACAAGCAGCGGATCCGTGAGCGCGTTGAAGACTTTCTCCCTGGGCGCGGCGAAGACGCGAGTGATCACGATCTCCTGTCTTCCAGGCTCGGCGATCAGCTTCATGCCTGACATGACGTTCTCCTTTCAGGATAATTTGCCAGCTTTTTCGACGCTACCCGGCGTTGAAATAGCTAAACCAGGAGGGTCATTTCATGATTTTGGCTGCCGCTTGATGCAGACCACGATGATGTCGTCGTGAGGATTCTTCGTGCCGGCGGGGACCGCCTGACTGAAAACGGCTTCGGTAAGCTCGCTGACATCGGCATCGGCATTCCGGTTCAGCAAAGCCTGGAGTTTTTCATATGATCTTTCCTTGAATGCATCGCTTTCGGTGATGCCGTCAGTTGTGGCCAGCAGGATATCACCGGGCCGGAACGATTCGGTCACGGCTTCTATCACCAGGTCGGGCCCTACGCCCAAAGGCAGCACGTCGCCGCTGAGAAGCATTTTTGTGCTTCCTTCCCCTTTTGAGTAAAGCAGCGGCGGCGGATGCCCCGCATTGACGTAGGAGAGATCTTCATCCGAGATAAATGCGCAGAACATGGTCACAAACATATCCTCGGGAAGGGACGGGCTGATGCTAAAATTCACTTTTTCGACCAGGACGGACAGATCGGCGGTACGCTGCAGCGCCTCGATCACGCTCTGATTCAAAAGCGCGGCGAACAGCGCGGCGGCGGTACTCTTCCCCGAAATATCCGCGATGCACAAAAAGAGTTTTCCATCGAGGCCTTTAAGGAAGTAATAGTCCCCTCCCAGCTCTCTGGCGAAAGCGACCCTGCTGCCGATTGACAGGGTTCCATAGACGTCAGGAACCGGCGCGAAGACCGACTCATGCACGGCTTTGGCAAGCTCGAGATCGGTGTTTCTCTGCTCTTCCAGACTGGTTATCGTTCGAAGTTGCCTTATCAGCCCCGCGATCAGGGCGGCGGTAAGAATATAGATGAAGGTGTGGGTCGCGGTGTTGAAGATCACTTCGCTGTGCCCGACTCCGGTTGCCAGCTCGATGTGGGCGATGAGTTCGGTGACGGCGGCGGCGAGGGCGACAAAAACGCCATAGCGAAAACCGATGTAATAGGTGCCGGCGATGACCGGGATGAGAACAAAGGCGGTGAGCTCCGGAAGAAAATCAGAAACGTCGGCGACGCCGATCGCAACCGCTGCGAGAAGGGTTATGGCGATGATTGATATTTGTGTCGCTCGTGACATTCAGGGTCTAATTATTTCATAAAACGGGAATATCCTTTTCAGGCGCCCCCGGCGCCCTTCGAGGCCGGCCATATGCGTCTTTAACAGGATTCCATGGAGGTTCTGAAATGAAACGTGTTTCCAGGCCAGGGATTGTCCTTCCCCTTATGTTGCTGTTCGCTTCACTGCTGGTGTTGCCGGGTTGCGGTGGGGGGGACGGCGGCGTTACCACCGTCCCTGAATCCGACGCCGGCGGAATCGTTTCAATCAGCGGCACTGCCGTCAAGGGCCCGGTCAATGGCGGCACGGTAACGGCATACGCCGTCAACAACGGGGCGATGGGCGCCCGCCTGGCCAGCGCCTCCACCGACCCGCAGGGTAATTTCACGATGAGTTTCGGCGGCTATTCGGGCCCGGTCGTGCTGTCGATGAGCGGCGGCTCGTATACGGACGAAGCCACCGGTTCGACGATGACCATGGCGGCGAACGACGTCATGACCGCCGTCCTTCCCTCGATATCAAGCGGCGCGGTCACCGGCATACAGATAACGCCTGTCACCTCCATGGCCCAGGCCATGGCGGGCAACATGGCCGGCGGCATGACCACGGCCAACGTCACCACCGCGAATATGGCCATGGGGAATTACTTCATGGTGAAAGATATTCTCACCACGCCGCCGATGAATCCCAGCATCGCCGGCGCCGGAGCCGGAGCCAGCCAGGACATGAGGAATTACGGCGTGGCCATAGCCGGCATGATGCAGTACGCCAAACAGTTGGGGATGCCTTCATCTTCGGGCATGGTCACCGCCATGATGAACGACGCTACCGATGGCGTCATGAACGGCATGATGACCGGCGGCAAGCCGGTAGCGATGGGCGGCGGTATGAGCATGATGGGGGGCGGCACGATGATGCAGGGCAATGCCGGGACGAGTGGACTGGCCAACGCCATGTCCGTGTTCATGAGCTCGGGAATGAACAGATCCGGCCTGACCGCCGCCGACATGCAGGCGCTGATGAATCAGCTGAGCTCATCGTCGGGTGCGATCAGGTAGCCCGCCGGACGATCAGGTAGCCCGCCGGACCGTTGCCGCAAAAAGCCGGTCCGGCTATTTCTTCCAGAAGTCGAACTCGGATTCAGAGTATGAGTCGCCGAGGTCCGACGCTTTCTCCGAAAATATTTCTACACGTCTGAGATCGCCTGATCGCAGACGTTCGGGCCGATCTCGCGGATGAAAAACTCGAGAATAGGGATGATCCACCGGAGGCGGCAGCCGGAGAACCGGCTGCCGCGTTGATGATCCGGAAGACGCCAATTCGCCACCGCAGCCAGCTCCGAACAGCGACAGACCAGTGGCAAGTAACAATGCCAAGAAAGTTCTCATTGGCTTTATATTATTTCAGGCTTTCGAAGTCGATTCTCTTCGCCGCACGTTAAGCACTCGGGAATTCGTTTGAATACTGCCCTTCAGAAGATTACCGTCCTTATTAGCATAGTGCTCTGAAGTTGAATCCGTCGGCATGAAATAACGCCTTAAACAACGCGGGGCTACTGTCCGGGAAGAGATTGCTTTGTTACATCTGATATAAGACCATAATTATTATATATAACTATGTCTGATAGTCAACATTTTCAATTGACATTTTACATAACATCAGTATTATTAACTTCTTTTAAAAAAGGAGGGAGAAACAAAGAAAGGCGTAGTATTTCGCGGCTGCTTTTTTGTAAGGACTCTCGTCTGTTTCTGACAAGGTGACATTCAGAAATATAAAGTGGATGTACTTAGCAAGAAGGGTGAGCGATGCTAATTGGAAATGATTGTTACACTTCGGTAGCCAATGAAATTGAAGTAAGGGGAACCCGCTTTTTTATTATCAAAATTTGCATTCAGGTAATGCACGCGAAAGAGGGGAGATCAAAATGAAAGGTCGACTTTGTACCAGAATGTTATTGTTGCTTGCTGCAATTGTTACCAGCATGTTAATGGCTGGAGGTGTTACCGCGTTGGCTGCCAAGACGCCGCCAGCAGGATCGCAGGTGGCGGCCGATCCAAGTAATGATTATCTGGCCATCCAGGTGGGATCCGATGGCAGATTCAACAGCGGCGCAACCGGCATAATTGCCGGCAGCAGCTTTAATATCAGCTACGCCTGGCCTAATAGCCCAGGGACCTCATTTACAACCGTCAGGGTTGATGGTGCTGATTACATTTATGGAAACGGAGACGGATGCCCGCTGGTTCAGCCTCCTACCGATATGCCTGACCTGGTCAACGAATCCGTCGCGGAGTGCGCGGGTGTGAGGGTCACGCAGACTCTGCAGATAGTTAACGGAACTTCCACCGGCAGGCCGGACACGGGCATGTACAAATACACCGTCAGCAATCTTGACGCCGTGCCGCACGATGTTGGGGTCCGCGTGATGGTCGATACGATGTTGAATAATAATGACGGCGCGCCTTTCCGCGTTCCCGGCGTCGGAGACGTGACCACGGAAATGGACTTCACGGGAATCGCTATCCCGGATTACTGGCAGGCATTCTATGACCTTTCCAATCCCGACATAGTGGCTCAGGGCACGCTCAGAGGCGGAGGGGCCACTACCCCTGACCGGTTTGCCCTTACAACTTGGCCGGGTATAGTGGGCACAAGTTGGGACTATACTGTAACTCCCGGAAACCCGGTTACTGGTGACAGCGCGGCGACCGTGTGGTGGAACCCTGTTTCGCTTGCGCCCGGGGGGACACGTGACTTGTTGACATATTACGGACTCGGCACGGTCAGCGGGACGGCGGCTCTTAGCATCACTGGACCCGTGAATCTGACAAACGCTGGTAGCGATTGGTCGCCCAACCCGTTCACGGTTACAGCTTACGTGGCTAATAATACCGATACTGCCATGACCGATGTACCGTTGACGCTGACGCTTCCTGCCGGCCTCGAACTTCCGCCTGGCGAAGTCGCGACGCATACGATACCCAGCATCGCCCCCGGGGAAACGGGCCTCACCTCCTGGAGCGTGCGGGCTCAATGTGCGGGTGACTGGACATATTCGGTGTCGGGTATCGGCCTGGAAGCCAACAGATCTATCAATGTGCCGCCGTTACGGCCTATCCTCACGCTTAGCAGGCAAAACGTTTATTGGGGAAGTTACGCCAACTATGTGGCGCGAAGCCTAAGTGTGGCTTACAGCGTAAACAATCTGGGGCTTGTAACGGCATATAATGTTATGATCATCGACTCTCAGGCGTCCAATGGAGTAATGCCCGAAATGGGGCAGTTGCCTGTTAGCCTGGGCGATATAGCCGGCGGCGGCTCATCAGCTTTGTATGTGCTCAAATACACGGTGCCGGCTAACGTCTCCTCATTCAGCACCAGCAATTCGGGTACAGCTGAGGATGCCTGCGGAGGAGGCTTGTTGTACACGTATCCCTAGAAGCACTTAATGCAAAATTGACAGACTGTTAATTCGGAGGCTTGCAATGAAAAACAAAAAAGCTAAGTCCCAATCCTATGCAAAGCCAGAACTGATCAAGCACTGTGACCTGAAGGAGATAACCTTCGAATGCCCAGAGTGGCAGTGTAGCGTGTATGTCCCGCCACCACCTGCACCGTAAGGTGCGTTTGCGGGCTTAAACTTAACGTTACAGAACTCACGGGAAACGAGCTCTGGCCACATAAGGACTTCTCTGATCCGTCCGATGGCTGGAACTCTTTCCCGTCGAATTCTTTAGCAAGGCTTCTATCGACCGCTGACCTGGCCCCGCGGTTCGCGTCGGCGCAATGGGCTTTCGCCTTTATTCATGAAACGTTCCTTACAGGTCAGGGCCGCAGCCGGAAGAGGTCCACGTGCTTAAGCTGTATGTGCTCTGCCATACTAAACCCCGCCTGGCGGGCAAGATCCTCAATCACCTCCGGCCGAAGCCGGTGCGCCAGCGGTGGCCCCTGCTCTTCATGCCGGTAAGGCCATTCCAGCACCACGACCCTGGCTATTGCCACCCGATGCGCCTCCTTTAGAGCCTCCAGTGGCTCATCGGTTTCGTGCAGCAGGTGACCGAAAAACACCAGATCAAAGACACCAGCATTAAAGGGCAGCTTTTCCGCCGAAGCTTCACGGAATTGAGCCGACGGCACCTCATTGCGGGCGATGACTAACATTTCTGCATTGACGTCAACTCCCGTCGTGTCCACGCCCTTATTAATGAATGCCTCGGTGAACAGACCCGTGCCGCAGCCCACGTCCAGAGCGCTACGAGCTTCAAGGCCTTCCAGGCTCAGGGAAACTACCCGCTCCACATCCAGTAGCACCAACCTCTCGGCAGAGCGCAAACGCTCCGGTTGGCCGTGAAAGCGGCGGTCATGGTTTTTGGGGTCATGGCCCTTGCCCTGGCTGTTTTGGTCGTTTGGCTCATCGCCGGTCATTGTTGCCTCCTTGGATTCCTCATTAGCAAATCTACCTCAACCTGGTGAACAATGATCCGCAAAATGATTATGCACCTCTGACGCATAGCTGTAATGACGTGCTAGCCTTTAATCTTCAGATACTTCCGGATCTCTTCGTCCCCGATTGAATATAGCTGATCGACGAATGCGACCTCGAAGCTCGCCGGTTTATCGCTCGTCTCCACCGCCAGGTCGGCGCATACGCCGTAATATCCGAAAGCCGCGGCCGTTGCGGAAGCTAGGCCGCCATCCGCCACAGCGCAAAAAGCTGCGGTCACCGCCGAGAGTCCACAACCGCCGCCTGTTACCTTGGTCATTATTGGCTGACCGTTACTCACGCGAAAAACCATTTCGCCATCGGTGATGCAATCCTCTTCGCCGGAAATCGCAATAACACATTTCTGCTCAATTGCCATTTGTCTGGCGGCTTCGACGATCTGGTCGGACATCGACAGGGAAGAATCTACTCCCTTGGTTTTAATCTCATCTGATCCCAACGAAAGAACCTCCGAACAATTTCCCCGCAGGACGGAGATTGCAGAGTTTTCCATTATTTTTTTTACGGCGCCCGTACGGAGCCTGGTGGCTCCCGATCCGACGGGGTCGACGATCACGGGAATGCCGACCGAATTCGCGGTCTGGGCGGCAAGGATCATGGAGTCGAGCCAATCCTCCTGAATGGTGCCGATGTTGAGCACCAGGGCGCCGGCCATGGAGGTCATCTCTTCGACTTCCGCCTGACAGTGAGCCATGACCGGAGAGGCGCCGACCGCCAGCAGGATATTGGCGGAGCTGTTCATGACCACAAAATTGGTGATGTTGTGAATAAGTGGGGCTTTTTCCCTGATCCTGGCAAGCAATTCAATCGTGGTTGCTTCAATTTCCATCATGGAATCCTTTCTGGATTATATGGATAACGCAGGTTAGCCTTTGGCTGGAAGCCCCCCGCTTAAACACACAGGCAATTCTGCCATGCTAACATCGCGAGGCACGAAATTTCGAGTCGCACCGGCAATCGAGTTTCCGGGAACGAAAAAATGTCTCTCTCAAGACATTTCCCAAAAGTTAAACCGTTGTTTTCATGTGCAGGCATAGCGGAAGGAGTCGTCGAGCGCAATCGGCAGGACCAAGGTACTGAAATTTTCCGCGGCGGCTACGTCACAGAGTGACTGCCGCGCCGCAGCGTTTGTGGTCAACTCCACTTCGTACTCCGCGTTCAAAACCGGTTTTCCGGCTCCGGCAAACGGCGCCAGAAGATCGCACTCGTCGAACTCGTGACACTGTTCGTTGACACTGAAATCGAAATATTCAACCAGCTGGTCAACCTGATTGAGATCATTCTTAAGCCCCGCGGACAGGCCCCTTGCATGCGCCTCGCCAGCAATAAAACGGTTGAATGCCAGCTGGTCGCTGGCGGTTAAGTCGAATCCGGAGTCATTGGCGTAACCGTCCACGTTGTCAGGCTCAACACCATCACATCCTTTTTGTGCCGCCAGATCGAGGCGCTTCTGCATTATCCGGCGGACATTTGGCGAACGAATATCCAGCCACTTCTCATTCTCCCACCCCGCCAGGACGCTGCCAATTTCATTTGGTGAGAATTCGGACGCATCGGGACGCCAGGCCTCAAAAGAACCGGCGGAGAAGTAACATATGACCTTTCTTCCCGATGCCTGGATCGAATCGATCAGGGGCTCTGATGAATCAAACAGATCGATGTCGTAGATCTCCGCGGCGTATGCAGTATTGACCTTTCCTTTTAACTGCCATTGCCAGGTGACGTCCAGCGGCGGACGGTACCAGGCGCCGGTTGTGCTGCCCTTCGGCGCCGTAACGGTCCCAGGTTCAGACGATGTGTCGCTGCTGCTGCAACCACAGCCTGCCAACAGCAAGGCAGCGCAAATGAGCAATGCAGGTATTACTTTCAATCAATCGCCTTCCGCACTCGTAAAAGCAGATATTAGCCCAGCCTCGGCTAGGCGCAACGGATTAAGGCAGAGGCGCCTTTTCATTATCTTAATTGGCTGATAAAGAAATAGACGGCAAAAACAAGCATAACCACACCATAAAGGAGCATAACCATCTTTGATCGGGTGTGGATGTCCAGCTTGGCGCCGATAAAGGCCATCGGAACAACGCCGATCGCCATCATCGCCATCGTCGCCAGGTCCACGTGACCCAGGGCTAGTTGAACGGCGCTTCCGGGCAGCGCCAGGATCAGCACCAGCGGCAATGAGGTGGCGATTGCCTCCTTTATCCGCAGGCGAAAAAGCACAACAAACGCCGGGACGAAGAAAATTCCACCGCCATTGGCAAGTACGCCTGACAGAATGCTGATGAATCCGGCCACCAGTAAAATCTGCCAGGCGGGCACTCTCTTTCTTGGCTTGCTGATTACCAGGGTTTTTTCTGTGAAATCCTTGACGATAAAATCTATCCCCACGAGAGCCAGCACCACCGCGGTCAGCAGCATCAGGAACTGGCCGGGAATATAGGCGGTCAGTAATGAACCAAACACTACCCCGGGCACCGCTGTTATCAGGCTCAAGCCAGTGATGCGATAATCTGCCAGACGCCCCTTGCGATAAGCAAACATGGCAATGGAGGCGGTGAGCACGGTGAGAGGCAGGGGCGTTGCCAGCGACTGCAGCGGCGGGAGACCCAGGAAAGTCCTGATAACAGGTGTGTCAATACTGCTCCCGCCAATGCCAAAAAAAGCGGAAACGAAACCGGTAACAGCACCGATGATAATGGCAACGAAGTTCATGGACAGACTATAATACTTTTTGCTTTATACCTGACACTTTGCCTATGTTCGGTTCCTAATTTGCGCTGGTTGAATTCCCCAAAAGGACACAATGAACTAACGGAAATGAGGGGAGAGGGATGAGCGGGAGCAACAAGTTCACAATAGTTCAAATGAACGACAGCCACGCCTATTTTGATTTACACCCGGAAATGTTCTGGCAGGGCGCCCGCGCTGTGTACCGTCCTGCGGGAGGTTACGCCCGCATCGCCGCCATCGTAAAACAGATTCGGGCTGAGGGCCGGGGGCGCATTCTCTTTTGCGACTGCGGCGATACCATTCACGGCACTTATCCCGCCCTGAACACACAGGGCCAGGCTTTGATTCCTATCTTGAATTCATTGGGACTTGATGCCATGACAGCTCACTGGGAATTTGCTTATGGCCCAAAGGTATTCCAGCAACGGGTCGCTGAGCTTGAATACCCGATGCTGGCAAACAATGTTTACGATAAAGAGACAAACAAGCCGGTCTTTCAGTCATATGTCGTAAAAGAGATCGGCGGATTACGGATTGGCCTTGTAGGGATAGCCTCAAATATCGTGGACAAGACCATGCCACCCTCCTACAGCGAAGGCATATCCTTTACCTTGGGCAAGGATGAACTTCCGCCAATTATCGATGTGCTGCGCACTCAAGAAAAGGTGGACCTCATTGTCTTGGTCTCGCACCTCGGGCTCCCTCAGGAGATGAAGCTTTTGTCCGAGGTGCGCGGCATAGATATTTGTCTCAGCGGCCACACCCATAACCGTCTTTATAAACCGGCTCTCAATGGGAAAACTGTTGTTATACAGTCAGGCTGTCATGGTTCTTTTTTGGGTCGCCTGGACCTGGAGGTGGATAGTGGACAAATTGTAGATTGCCGGCACCGGTTGATTGAGGTTGAAGCAGCCAAGCAACCTGACCCCACAGTAGATGAACTGATAAGACAGGCGCTTGCACCCTATAAGAATGATCTCTCAGAGGTTGTCGGTGAAACTGTCACAGCGCTCAACAGGGGCACAACGCTGGAAGCTACTATGGACAACTTCCTCCTTCAGACTCTGCTCGAAAACACGGGGGCGCAATTGGCATTTTCGAATGGCTGGCGCTACGGCGCACCAATAGTTCCAGGACAGATAACCTTGAATGACCTTTACAACATTATTCCCATGAACCCGCCTGTCTCAACAGTAGAGCTAACGGGAGAGGAAATCAGGGCGATGCTGGAGGAGAATCTTGAACGGACGTTTTCATGCGATCCGTATCAGCAGATGGGAGGATATGTCAAGCGCTGTCTCGGTCTAAATGTCTATTTCAAGATAGAAAACCCTCCGGGACACCGAATTCAAAAACTGTTTGCAGGCAATGAAGAGGTTCAGCCCGGCCGGAACTATACAGCGGCATTCGTCACTCCGCAAGGAGTACCTCAGAAATATGGCCGCATTCGCGAAAATCTGCCTGAACGGATTATTGATGTGATGCGAAAATATCTATTAGTGCACCGTCCCCTTCATGCAGAACTCAGAGGTTCATTCATTGCCGTGTAATAACTCCGGTCAGCCTGTTAAACGACCTTGTGTTGCACTTGGGAGCTGAATCCGCAGGGTGCGAATGATGGTAGAGGCGGTGCAACGGTATTCGAACTTGGAGCTTAATATTTTGAGCCGGTTGGAACGAGCGATGAAGCACTCGCAAGTGAACTTTGTTGTTTGGTTTGACATGCCAGTGGTATATAGTCAGCAAGCTGCTAATCAATGCAGTTTGCCCGCTAGCGTGCCGTTTCTCCTGAGTTAAGTTCGGGAGCAGCAACATTCGAATGACTTTATTCGACCAAGGGACCGAAAATTAGCTCCCCGATGCCCACCAAACCGGCGGAAGGCAAGACACTAATCAGGTACCGGATTCACTGGCACGTGTTGATGATACATTTCCCCATCTCTGCTTTTTTGGGAGCCTTCGTATTCATGAGCTTGCATCTGATTACAAAAGAAGTTTGCTTTGCCCGGGCTGCCTTTGTCAGCTTGGTGGCCGGCACGCTGGTAATGGTTCCCACCACAGCGACTGGCTGGTTTACCTGGAAAAACCGCTATAACGGAGTGAAGGGCAAACTATTTCTCAACAAGATCCGAATCGCTTTTTCCATGATTGTCATTAGCATTATTACTACTCTTTATCAACTAATCAGTCCCATTGATTACACTACTGCTGATTACGACTTAGGATATTTCATATACATTAGCGGCGTGGCGCTGCTGTTGCTTGGGGCTGCCGGGGAAGGATACTTTGGCGGCCGTCTGCATCACAGATAGTCTGGAACGGAGGTCTGATTGCCCGCGCATAGACCAACGATCAAAGAGCTTATGCTCGGCATCGCTGACGACCTCGGTGGGTGCGCCAAAAACTGGAAGCGCGCAGGGAAAAACTGTGGCAGATGGTCTCTGGTTGATTGGTGGAAAAAATAAGCCGCAAAGAAAATCTTGGGGTGGCAATGATCTCCTGATCTGGCGCTGGTAGCTTTTGCGCCTTCGATAATGAAATTTCGCTTTCGGCATTGGTTGCTAAGCGCAGTCGTCGTTGCCATCGTTGCTATCTATTTTTACTTGCTGTTTGTATCGAGAGGATGATGGGGGCAGGTCAGTAAGTTCGTTCCCGCCGGAGCCATTTCTTGTTTCCTCGATAAAACACTCCACAAAACTAGGTGAGTTCAAAGCGATCGAGCTCCATCACCTTGGTCCAGGCTGCCACGAAGTCACTCACAAACTTCTCCTGGGAGTCGGCAGCCGCATAGACTTCAGCCAGGGCGCGCAGCTCCGAGTTCGATCCGAAGATCAGATCGACTCGGGTGCCGGTCCATTTCACTTCACCAGTCTTGCGATCACTGCCTGCAAACAGCTCTTCGTCCGCAGAGACTGCCTTCCAGGTTGTGCTCATATCGATGAGGTTCACGAAGAAGTCATTGGTCAATGCCTCTGGGCGGTTGGTGAAGACACCGTGTTTTGTCTGCCCAAAGTTGGTATTCAAGACGCGCAAGCCGCCAACGAGAACTGTCATCTCAGGCGGGGTCA
>JAMCPM010000009.1 GCA_023382335.1 Actinomycetota bacterium | reverse complement strand
CGACAGCCATGCACCACCTGTGTATGCTCCCGAAGGTCCCTCACCTTTCGGATCGGTAACACATACATGTCAAGCCCTGGTAAGGTTCTTCGCGTTGCGTCGAATTAAGCCACATGCTCCACTGCTTGTGCGGGCCCCCGTCAATTCCTTTGAGTTTTAGCCTTGCGGCCGTACTCCCCAGGCGGATCACTTAATGCGTTAGCTACGGCACTGAGGGAGTCAACACCCCCAACACCTAGTGATCATCGTTTACAGCGTGGACTACCAGGGTATCTAATCCTGTTTGCTCCCCACGCTTTCGCGTCTCAGCGTCAGTACTGTCCCAGAAGGCCGCCTTCGCCACCGGTGTTCCTCCTGATATCTGCGCATTTCACCGCTACACCAGGAATTCCACCTTCCTCATCCAGACTCTAGCCTGACAGTTTCCAATGCAGGCTTGCGGTTAAGCCGCAAGTTTTCACATCAGACTTGACAGGCCGCCTACACGCTCTTTACGCCCAATAAATCCGGACAACGCTTGCCCCCTACGTATTACCGCGGCTGCTGGCACGTAGTTAGCCGGGGCTTCCTTTGGAAGTACCGTCACCCCTTACGCTATTAACGCAGGTGGCTTCGTCCTTCCTGACAGAGGTTTACAACCCTAAGGCCTTCTTCCCCCACGCGGCGTTGCTGCGTCAGGCTTTCGCCCATTGCGCAAGATTCCCCACTGCTGCCTCCCGTAGGAGTCTGGACCGTGTCTCAGTTCCAGTGTGGCCGATCACCCTCTCAGGCCGGCTACCCATCGTTGCCTTGGTAGGCCGTTACCCTACCAACAAGCTAATGGGCCGCGGGTCCATCCAGGAGCAGAAGCCTAAGCTACCATTTTCTACAGAACCATACGATTCCGCAGGATATCCGGTATTAGCCATCCTTTCGAATGGTTGTCCCGGTCTCCAGGGCAGGTTACCCACGTGTTACTCACCCGTTCGCCGCTTTACTAACACCCGAAGGTGCTTTCTCGCTCGACTTGCATGTGTTAAGCACGCCGCCAGCGTTCGTCCTGAGCCAGGATCAAACTCTCCATGAAAGAGTTGCTTCACGAGCTTACGCTCGGGAATGTCATTCGTTTTTGAGCTTGATCTATTAATGGAATCCGCACGGAATCCATTAAAGAAATTGACTGATTGTTACAGGTCTTAACCAGTCCCGGCGGTAAACCGCCAGAACTTGGTTCGCTGTCTCATGCTGTTTAGTTTTCAAAGACCGGCTGCGTCCCCGAAGGTGTACGCAAAAAAGCCACCGGAAAACCACGGTGGCACGCCACAGCTCTCTATTTTAGAGCAGCTGCTCTAGCGTGTCCTTCCGTATTTAGAAGAAGTTTTATATTCGTACAAGTGCTGCCTTCTCCCTTTCCGAACTAAGAGTATAGTCCCCCGCGATAGTAGAGTCAAGGCAATTTCAGATAGATTTCGACCGCCTGTTTTTGGCTTGTTTATGCGGTTTTTGGCGCGCCCTGGGCGATGTTAAAAGCCCTGCTGAAGAGCTATCTTCTAAGCGGGCTCGACCACGACGGCGGTCCCGTAGCAGAGCACTTCGGTGACGCCGCTCATGACTTCGGTGGTGTCGTAGCGAACGCCGATGACGCCGTTTGCGCCCATTACATCCGCATGCGCCAGCATCGCATCGAAAGATTCCTCGCGGGTCTGCTCGCAAAGCTTTTCGTAGAACGTGATCTTGCCGCCGAATATCGTCTGGATGCCGGCGCCCATGTTGCCGAATACCGAACGCGACCGCACGGTGATGCCGCGCACCATGCCCAGCGTCCGCGCTGCCTTGAAGCCATCGAGCTCGAAAGCGGTTGTGGCCATTGAATGTTCCATGCAGCCTCCCTTTTGTGTTTTAGCTACTACAATCCTTACATTACGTCAAGGCTGCAGATTCTCCTCGTGGCTCCATTCCCTTTCTCAGATCGTGATCGTGCCCGTCAGGTAGGTGACGGCTCTGCCGCCGATGGCGACGCGCTCCTCCATGGCGGCGCAGAAGAGCTCTCCCCCACGCGCTGAAAGCTGCCGTGCGTAGAGCTCCTTTTTACCCAGGCGGGCAGCCCAGTATGGAATCAAGGTGCTGTGGGCTGAACCGGTGACCGGGTCTTCGGCGATACCGGCCCTGGGAGCAAAGAAGCGCGAGACAAAATCGCTTTCGACGCCGGGAGCAGTGACGATGACGGCAAAATAATCGAGCCCGGCAAGGCGGGAGCAGTCCGGCTTGAGAGTGCGTATCTGCTCCTCGTCTTCAAAGACCACCATCAGGTCCCGCGACGAGCAAAGCGTCTCGGCCGGACCGGCGCCGAGGATCGCAGCGAGCTCCGCGGGCGGCTGGCATGGTCGGGCCGGCCGCGACGGAAAATTCATGATCAGCAGGTCTTCGCGGCGCACGACACTCAGTCCACCACTTTTTGTATCAAAGTCAACCCGATCGGCGTCAGGCTCGATATACTGGAAGACGGCATGTGCGCCGGCCAGCGTCGCATGCCCGCAGAGGTCGATCTCCATAACCGGAGAGAACCAGCGCAGATCGTAGTGGTTACTGTTACCGGTCGGCGACGGGACGAGGAATGCGGTTTCAGAAAGGCGGTTCTCCGCGGCCATCGAATGCAGCACAGTGTCTGGCGGCCAGATTTCCAGAAAACATACGCCTGCCGGATTCCCGGCGAAGATGCTCGAAGTGAAGGCATCGATGTGAAAGTAGGGAAAGTTCATGCTGCCAGTCTACACTCTCACCGGATTCTCAGCATCTGATTGGCGCAGCGCTTGAATTCATAGTCGACGGTTCTGATCTCGAATTCCCGGCCTGGGACGGCGAGGGATTCGCAGATCGTTTCAAGATGCTCCGATCGATTCCCTGCCAGCGATTGCAGTGGAAAGATCCTGACCTCGCGAGCAACGAGGAGCATCTGCTCGATGGCGCGTTGATGGAAGCCTGCTGTCAACCGATCCGAATAGAGAAACAGGAAATGCGAGCAGAGCGCCAGGTCGAAGCTCCGCGGTTCGAATGACAGTGATTCCAGATCACAGTCGAGGTATCTTCCCTCTTTCATTCCTTCCGGAAAATCCGCCAGGAATCTTTCCATGACGGCGAGCCGATAGTCGCCCAGCGCTGCAGGGGAAGTGAACCGCGTCCAGCGGTATTCAGACCTGTTTTGCTCCAGCTGCCCCATCATCATCGGTAAGACCTCTTCAATACCGGCGCGTATCTCCTGTGGGTGAAGCGGTAGACCGGGGCGATCGAGACGACGCTCTTGCCGCGGCGGCTCATCTCGGCGTTGAAGCTCGCGGGACCGTCGGCGCAGCCAAGGATCTTCAACTCGAGGTCGTTCGATGAGAGCCCAAACATTTCGACGTATTCATCCAGGGACCTGCCCCAGGGCACTATATTGTCGAGGGTAAACGGCATCTATCTACAGTCGGTCGAATGTCAGAGGATTCGTGATTGGAATCCGTTGACATGGGTAATCCCACTTTAGACCGCACCATTTCAGACGGCGCTATCCAGCCGGCGCGGCTACTTAAAAGGAGGTCTACTCCATGGCCAGGTTACAGTACAGCGCCGATACGCAACTGACGCCGGAGCGCGTCATCGCCGTTGCCACTGATTTCAGCGAGGACCGGCCTAGATGGTGGCCGGCGATAGATCCCGGCGTATATAAGGTGCATTCCGCAGGCAATGGCTGGGCGGATGTGACCGAAGGCAGCCGCACGCTGGGCGGGATCTGGGCGCATGAGCGCCACGAATGGGAAGGCACTACCGTCAGGGCCCGGGTCCAGGAATCAAATATCTTCAAGGGCGGCATCTGGCAGTTGACAGCCAGGCCGAGGCCTGGTGGCGGCTCCACGGTTGAGATCCTCTACGACCGGCGCGCCCGGGGCCTGAAGGGCCACCTCATCAGCGCCGCGCTTAAACTGAGCAAGGGTAAACAACTTCTGAAGGGGCTTAAGCAGACGCTGGAGATAGCCGCCCGCGAAGAACCGGAAGCGATGAAGAAAGCCAGTTAGCCCGGCTGGCCCGTTAGCTTGCTAGCCCGGCCGGTCCGCCAGTCCGCACGTCAGTTAGCCCGCGCTTTTGATGATGCCGTGGAACTTGACCGATTTGCCGGCCTTGATAGTCGAGCCGGCCAGGCCGGTGATGGAGATCTTCTCCGACAGCACCTGGCGGTCGGCTATCGATACTCCGCCCTGACGGATGCGGCGCCGGACTTCGCTGCGGGTGAGCCCGAACCAGCGTTCCAGCAGTTTGGGAAGATAGGCAAAACCGTTTTCATCGTCGTCGGGCTCCAGCAGGCATTCGACCAGGGTCGCGCCGACGGTCAGTTTCTTTTCGCGGAAAAGTTCGTTGAAGTGCTTCTCGGCGGCGGCCGCATCCGTTTCGCCATGGAAACGCGCGACCAGCTCACGGGCGAGCGCCGCTTTCTGATCGCGGGGATGCAGCGAGTTGTCCCTGAGCCCGTGCTCGATCGATTCGATCTCCTCGACCGTGCGCGAAGTCAGGAGCCGGTAATACGTGATCATGGCTGTGTCGGGGATGCTCATGACCTTGCCGAAGATCTCGTCGGCCGGCTCGTCCACCCCGATATAGTTGCCCACCGATTTGCTCATGCGGTCGACGCCGTCGGTACCGGGAAGGATCTCGTTGGTCAAAACCACCTGCTGCGGCTTCCCGTAATATTCCTGGATCACGCGCCCCATCAACATGTTGAACTTCTGGTCGGTCCCGCCGAGTTCGATGTCGGCGTCGATGGCGACCGAGTCGTAGCCCTGCAGCAGCGGATACAGCGTTTCGAGCATCGAGATGGCCCGGTTCTCGTTGAAGCGGTTGGCAAAGTCGTCGCGCTCGAGGATACGAGCCACGGTCGAAGCCGACATCAACCTGAAGATGTCCTCGAGCCGCATCGGCGCCAGCCACTCGCTGTTGCGGCGCACCTCGAGCCGGGAAGGATCCTGGTCGAGCACCTTCCATGCCTGCTCCTGATAGGTCTGGGCATTTGCTTCGATCGCCTCGGCCGACAGTTGCGGCCTGGTCTTTGAGACGCCGCTGGGATCGCCGATGCGGGCGGTGTAGTCGCCGATGATAAGCACGGCGCAGTGCCCCTGATCCTGGAACTGGCGCAGCTTCGAGAGGACGACCGTGTGGCCCAGGTGGATGTCCGGCGCCGTGGGATCGACGCCCAGCTTGACCCTCAGTTGGCGACCGGCGGCAGCGGCCGCCTCCAGCTTTTTTTCCAGCCCGCCTTCCGGCAGCGATTCGACGCAGCCTTTGGTAAGCAGTGAGACGATTCCGGGTTCGACAGCCATAACGTTGCCAATAATACCAGATAAGAGCCGGCTTTAGCCCTCCCACTTCTTGTTCTTGGCCGCGCGCTTGACGGTCATCTTTATCCTTTTCTTGCGGGTCGGTTCGGTCTTGGCGCTCTGAACCCAGAAGAGATACATTTTTTTCTGCGAGGCGCTGAAGGCCTCGAAGTTTGCCGCCGCTTTGGGATTGGCCGCCAGCGCCTCTTCCAGATCGGAGGGAACTTCGAGGCTGTCGACGGGAACCAGCTCGTCCCAATGGCCCCCCTGCTTGGCTTCCCGGACAGCGGCGATGCCCGCCTCGGTCATGCACCCCTCCCCGATCAATTTAACGACTCTCTCCTTGTTGCTCTCCGACCAGACGCTGTTCTTCTTGCGGCGGGAGAATCTCTGCATGTAGCTGCCGGCGTCGACAGTCTGCACCTGGCTGTCGATCCAGCCGAAACAAAGCGCCTCCTCGACCGCGTCTTCGTAGGTCACGGATTCCTTGCCCGAGTGTTTCTTGTAGTATAGGAGCCAGATCTCTTCTTCGCTGTCGTGATTTTTTTCCAGCCAGTCACGCCAGTCCTGACGGGTTGTGAATAATGTTGGTTTGTTCTCAGTCAAGGAATTGCTCCCGGGGTTGTGTGCCGTCATTTTATTACCTGGGCACATTAAAGCAATCCGTCCCTATATACTTGGGAATTAAGTAATGTGTCCCTAAAATCATTAATTAAGTAATGTGTCCCTAAAATTGGGAGCCCTGGCATGAGTTACAACAGCCGCCAGAGAAGATCGCGACGGGGGAGTTTTCCGCGGGGAAGGGCCGTACTCTCCCTGTTATTGCTGGCGCTGATGGCGGCTTCCCCGGCCATATCGCGGGCTCTGAGCTCCGCCAGTGAGAGCCTGCCGTCACTGGACAAGGAGCAGGAGTACCAGGCCACCAACGACACCCTCATCTTCGACTCCAGCCCCACCCCCAACCTGATCGCTGTGCTCAACACCGGCGAGAACCGCATCATCCTGCAGCCCGATGACATCCCCCAGCAGATGAAACAGGCGCTGGTCGTGATCGAGGACGACCGCTTCTACGAGCACGAGGGATTCGATCCCATCGGCGTCCTGCGGGCCATCGTCACCAATTTCTCGGAAGGCAGGCTGGTCGAAGGCGGCAGTACCATAACCCAGCAATACATCAAGAACACTTACGTCTCCAACGATCCCACCGTCAACCGCAAACTCAAGGAAGCTATCTACGCTTACGACCTGGAGCAGCGCTGGTCCAAGGACAAGATCATCAGTGAATACCTGAACACGATCTACTTTGGCAACGGCGCCTACGGGCTGCAGGTGGCGGCCATAACCTATTTCAACAAGAGCGCCGCCGACCTGACCCTGCCCGAATGCGCGCTGCTGGCGGCGATTCCAAAGTCACCGACCCTGTTTTCGCCTTATACGGAGCCGGACGCGGCGCTGGCGCGCCGCAACCTGGTCCTGGCGAAGATGAGGGACCATGAAATGATCAGCCAGGAGGATTATGACAATGCTGTCGCCGCGCCGCTGCCGGCGCAGCCGTTCGAGGTCGGGCCCCAAAACAAGATCGCACCATATTTCGTAGAGTATATAAAAGAACAGCTGATTGCCCGCTACGGCACCCGGGCCACCTTCGAGGGCGGCCTCAGGGTGTACACGACGCTCGACCTCGGCAAGCAAACCGCCGCCGAGCAGTCGGTGGCGTCGGTACTCAACCAGCCGGGCGACCCCAGTGCCGCCCTGGTATCGCTGGAGCCGGGCACGAGTTATATCAGGGCTATGGTGGGAGGCAGCAATTTCAGCCAGCAGAAATTCAACGTCGCCACCCAGGGACACCGGCAGCCGGGCTCGGCCTTCAAGCCCTTCGTGCTGGCGACCGCCATGAGCAAGGGTATCTCCCCCGGCACTCCCTTCGTCTCCGAACCAAAGCACTTCAGCCTCGGCTCCCCGGATGCGATCTGGAACGTGAGGAATTTCGACGACCTCTACCTGGGCAAGATCAGCCTTGAGAAGGCCACGGTCTATTCTGACAATTCGGTTTACGCTGAGCTGATGATGCGGATCGGCGCCGGCGACGTGGCCGACATGGCCCACAAGGCTGGCATCAAGACTTCCTTCAGCGCCCAGCCCGCGATCGCCCTGGGCGGTCTCGACAACGGCGTCACCCCGCTGGAGCTGGCCTCCGCTTACGGTACTTTCGACAATGGCGGCATCCGCGTCTCCGGCAGCGTCGATTACATGGGCGACGGCGGCGACCCCATCTCCATCTTCAAGGTGACGGATTCCGCAGGCCACATCGTCGATCTGAACCAGCCGGTGGGAGCGGCGGCCATCGATCCGGTCATTTCGTACTGGGTGAACCACACCCTGATGCAGGTGGCAATGCATGGGACCGGCAAGTGGAGCAACCTGGGCAGGCCCTGCGCCGGCAAGAGCGGCACCACTGAGGATTTCGACGACGCCTGGTTCTCGGGCTACACGCCCGATCTGGTGACGACCGTGTGGATAGGCTATGCCGGTCAGCGAACGTCGATGGCCGACATCCGTGGCGTCCGCGTCACCGGCGGCGCCTGGCCGGCGCAGATATGGAACTCATACATGACCGCGGCGCTCGACGGCGTCGAACAGCATGATTTCGTCAAGCCGCCGAACTCGGACCTGCAAAACGTGGTGATCTGCACCGACACCGGCCAGCTCGCCAACCCCTGGTGTCCCCACAAGGAGACACGCAGCTTCTTCCCCGGGAAAGCTCCGAAAGAAAAATGCACGCTGCACAGGGCGCAGGAAGTGACGATGCCGAACCTGGTGGGAATGTCTTTCGCGGATGCGTGGAAGACGATGAAGGCGATAGGCCTGGAGACGGACCTCGGTTTCCGGTCCGATCCCTCCAAACCGGCTGACACCGTGGTCGATCAGGCTCCCAAGCCGGGTACCAGATTAAATCAGGGTGTCAATCGAGCGGCCATCATCGTCGCCGGCCCGCCGGGCTCCGTGCGCCCGCCTGACGACAATCAACCCGCGGACTGGGAATAGCGCCGCCCGGGCTGTTGATGACCCGCCGGCGCGGGGAAAGGTCAGGCCGCCGGCGGATGGGAACGGACTCTATTTCTTCTTCTTGACCCGGCTGAAGCGATACAGGCCCGAGCAGGGGAGGATCTCCACGCCCTTCTTTTCCAGCTCGTCAAGGAAGAGGTTCATGCCGATCGAGTCGCTCGAGTCGTGACCGGCGATGACCACGTTGACCTTGTACTTCTCGGCCTCCTCGCGGTTCTTCTCGCTCATATGCATGCCTACCAGCGTGCCGACGCCGGCAGCGGCCAGTTTCTCCAGCGATTCCGAAGGCCCGCCGGTGCCGCCGGTCATGTCGACCAGGATCTTGCCGGCGCGCCGCTTGTCCGAGCCGACGACGATCGCCGGACCGGCGTTGTCACGCTTGGCGGCCCTGTATTCGGGATATTTAAGAAGCTCGTCACGCACTTCTTTCAAAGTCAGGTCGTCGCCCTTGCGGTCGAAATGCTTTTGCAGGTGGCTGGTTACAAGGTTGTCGCAGGGTGTGTGTACGCACATCAGGGGGAAGTCCAGCAGCTGCGCCGTCTGCACGGGCCGCTGATGATTCAGCGGCATCATCAGCCGCCTGATCTCATTCATCCTGCCCTCGAGCACGGCCTCGGCCACGTTGATGGGCACGCCCGCCTGGTGCCAGATGTCGGCCTGCACGGCCATTACTTCCGACAGGGAGGCCAGGGCCTTGCCCTCAGGATGATGCGCCAGCACCAGGTCGATCTTGCGGCCTTTTTCCCGCAGCCGGTCGGCGAGGATTATCTCCTGCGCCTCCATGTCGACACCGGCGATCAGGGACCATACGTCAGTGCCGCCGTCACCATTGAGGACACGCGTATCAGCGAACGGGTTGCTCAGCCGATCGGTGTCGTAATCTTCTTTTTCTTCGGCCTCGAGCTTGTCATAAGATTCTTTTTCCTTGCCCAGCAGCTTGTCGACGGCGCGCTTGCCCCTCGGGTCAGCCTTGATCCCCATCGTTACCGCGAGCTTGTAGATTTCCTCGAGTTTCACTGTCCCGCTCCTTTCGCAGTCAATTTCCTGGACAGGAACCTGCTGTCAGCAGCGCAGTAACGCCACTTGCGCCTGGTGCCCACCCTGATCCCAATCCGTGGTGTTGCTATTATTCTGGGTTTTAGCCAATCGTCCTGCCGGGCGTATATCTTGAATTCGCCGCGGTAGACCGGCAGCCCGTAATGCCTGAGGTCCACGCCCAGGGCCTGGGCCAGCTTGCCCGGGCCGTTGGTCAGGCCGTGCAGGCTGTGCACGGGCGCCCGGCGGCGGCGCATCTCCTCGACGCCGTCGGTGGGCTCCAGGGCCCTCAGCAGCACGCCGGCCGGCTCGCCTTCCTCCTCGCAAACGATGTTGAGGAGGTGGTGCATTCCGTAGGTGAAGTATACATACGCCCTGCCCGGTGGGCCAAACATCACCCGGTTGCGCTCGGTCATTCCCGCGGCGGCGTGGCAGGCGGGGTCTTCCTTGTCATAGGCTTCAGTCTCGACGATGATGCCGCCGACGCCGTTGTGGAGTATCCGGCAGCCGATCAGGTCCGGGGCCACATCGTGGACACTGCGGCTATAAAAGGATTTGGGAAGGACCTTGGGCGGCATTTCAGATTGTACTTTGTATTTACGCCGAGGCCTGGCGCGGAAGGCGTCGAGGATGGCGCTACTCCTCGATTGCCTCCATCATGCTGTCGAGGCGCTCGCGGGCAGCGGCAAGCTGGACTGCCACCTGATCCGGCGAGGTGCCGCCGTAGGAATCCTTGCGGGCGACGGCAGCCTGCAGATCGATGACCTGGTAATAGGAATTGTCGAACTCCGGCGCGGCCGACTGCAACTCATCCAGTGAGAGGTCGCTGAGCTTCTTGTTCTCATCGATGCACTTCCGCACCAGTTCGCCGACGACACGGTGGGCGTCGCGGAACGCCAGGCCTTTGTCGACCAGGTAATCGGCGACGTCGGTGGCCAGGGCGAAGCTCTCTTCCGCGGCGGCCTGCATCCGCCCGGCGTCGAACATGAGCGTCGAGATCATCCCCGACATCGCCGGTATCGTCACCATGAGCGTGTCGACGGTGTCGAAAATGTATAGCTTGTCTTCCTGCATATCCTTGTTATATGCGAGCGGCAGACCGGTGAGCAGGACGGTCAGGCCCATGTGGTTGGCGGCGACCTTGGCCGCCCGGGCCCGTATCAGCTCGCAGGCGTCGGCGTTCTTTTTCTGCGGCATTATGCTCGAGCCGGAGGTGAAAGCATCGGCGATCTCGGCAAAGCCGAACTCGGCGGTGGTCCAGAGGATCAGCTCCGCCGCCAGCCGCGAGAGATGCACGCTCAGGTTGGAAGCCGCGCCGAGATAGTCGAGGGCGAAATCACGGTTTGAGACATCGTCCATGGAATTTGCGCCCGGGCGTTCGAAGCCCAGCTCGGCCGCGGTCTCCTCGCGGTTGATGGGATAGTTCACGCCCGCGAGCGCGCCGGCGCCCAGCGGCATGACCATGGCGGCGTCCAGCGCCCGCCAGAAGCGCACGTAGTCGCGCGAGAACATCTCGAAATACGCCAGCAGATGATGGGCCAGCAGCACCGGTTGAGCCCGCTGAAGATGTGTATAGCCCGGCAAAATGACCGTCTGGCCTGACTCCGCTTTCTCGAGGACAGACTCGAGCAGCCCGGAGATGTCGGCAAGGTGCTGCCGGATCTGGTCCTGCAGGTAAAGCGCCAGATCGGTGGCGACCTGATCATTGCGGCTGCGCGCCGTGTGCAGCTTCTTGCCGGCGTCGCCGATCAGCTCGATCAGGCGCTTTTCGATGGCGCTGTGGATGTCCTCGTCGGCGATGTCGAGATTGAAATCGCCGCGGGCGAACTCGGCCATGATCTGGCCCAGGCCGTCCTCGATAAGAGTGATTTCTTCCTGGCTTAAAACGCCGATGCCCGCCAGCATCCGTCCGTGGGCAACCGAGCCCTGGATGTCATAGGGTGCCAGCCGCCAGTCGAAGCCGATGGAGGCGTTCAGCTGCTCGAACAGCTCATGCGGCGGCTGCTGGAAGCGTCCGGACCAGAATTTTTCGTTGTCGTCGTTCATGGCGTCTCACTCGTCGTTGTATACGGGGCGGGATATCCCCGCCTTCGCTGAAGGCGTCTTCGACAAACGCTGCGGCGGGGATATCCCGCCCCGTCCGAGCGTCGATCGATCCTTATCGTTCAAGCGCCAATCGATCCCTTTATTGGTTCTTGCGCGCCCACACTTCGAGCGGCAAGCCCCACAGCTCGCAAAATCCTTTGGCGGCATCGTGGCTGAAAGCGTCTTCGCCGCCGTATGTGGCCAGCCCGAAATCATAGAGCGAATTGGGCGATTTGCGGCCGGCGACGATGCACGAGCCCTTGAAGAGTTTCAGGCGCACGACCCCCGTGACGCGCTTCTGGGTCTCGGCCATGAAGGCCCGGAGGGCGTCCATCAGCGGATCGTACCAGCCGCCGTTATATGTCATGTCCGCGTACTTCTGCTCCAGGGGCCGCTTGAAATGAATGAGCTCCCGAGGCAGGGTCATGTCCTCGAGCTCCCTGTGCGCCTGGATCAGCGCCAGCGCTCCCGGGGTCTCATAGACTTCTCTCGACTTGATACCCACCAGGCGGTTTTCCATCATGTCGACCCGGCCGAATCCATGCGAACCGGCCAGCGCGTCAACCGCGTCGATCAGTTTGACTAGCGGCAGATCCTTGCCATCCAGGCTTACCGGCACGCCGGCCTCGAAACCGATTTCCGCATATGCCGCTTCGTCCGGAGCGGCGGACGGAGCCACCGTGACCGCGAAAGCGTCCTCGGGCGGCTCAAGCCAGGGGTCCTCGAGCGGCCCGCACTCGACCGTGCGCCCCCAGAGGTTCTCGTCGATGCTGTAAGGGCTGTCCTTTTTAAGTGGAACGGGAATGCCTCGCGCCGCGGCGTATTCCATCGCCTGTTCCCGGGTCATGTCCCATTCCCGCGCCGGCGCCAGGATGTTCAGTGACGGCGCCAGCGAACGGATGCCCAGGTCGAAGCGCACCTGATCGTTGCCTTTGGCGGTGCAGCCGTGGGCGATGGTGCCGGCTTTGTGCTGACTGGCGGCCTCGACCAGCTTCTTGCAGATCAGAGGACGCGAAAGAGCGCTGACCAACACGTATTTTTCCTCGTAAAGGGCGTTGGCCGCCAGCGCCGGCAAGATGAAATCGCGCGCGAATTCATCCCGTGCGTCGATGACAACCGCCTCGGCGGCGCCGATGTCCAGCGCCTTCTGCCGCAATGCCTCCAGCCCCGACGCCCGGCCGGCGTCGATAAGCACGGCGATGGCGTCAAGCCCGTACTTCTCCTTGAGCCAGGCGATCATCACCGAGGTATCGAGCCCGCCGGAATAGGCGAGCACTACTCTGTCAGAATTTGTATTCATGTCAATTCCTGTTCGTTTCCCTGGATCATGTCTTCCAGAATCTTTTGCACCCTGCGGGCCACGGCCGCATCGGTCAGGACCAGCAGCACGGTGTCATCTCCGGCCACGGTGCCGATGATGTCGTCCCGCTCGAGGTCGTCTATCGCCAGGCCCACCGTGGGCGCCGTGCCCGGTTCGGAGCGGACGACCACGAGATTTTGCGCCGAACGGACCGTGGCGCCGGTTTCCCTGAGCAACCTGGCCAGCACCTTGGCGGGATCGCGGCGGACCCGCGGCGGCGGAACAACGTACCTGACCTTGCCGTCGCGGCCTGTCCCCTTTTGTACTCCCAGTTCGCGCATGTCGCGGGAGACGGTTGCCTGCGTCACCGGGCAGCCCTGCTTTTCCAGCGCCGCCACCAGTTCCGACTGGGTCGACAGCTGCTGCTGACCGATGAGATTCCTTATCAGCTGCTGTCGGTCACGCTTTCGCATTCAGCTTCCTGTCAAAGGTTGACGGGCTTCACAAATTGGCGCCGGACTCATCCATTCATGAGTTTTTTCAGCAGTTCCTTCTGAACGTGCAAGCGGTTCTCGGCCTGCTGAAAGACGACCGAATGGGGCCCATCGATGACCTCGGCGCTGATCTCCTCGCCGCGGTGCGCCGGCAGGCAATGCATCACGCGGCAATCGGCGCGAGCCATCGCCAGCAGCTCGGCATTGATCTGATAAGGCTCGAGCTGCCTGTTTTTTTCCGGCACCCGCTGCTGGCCCATGCTGAACCAGACATCGGTGTAGAGGAAGTCGGCATCCCTGACCGCCTCGGCGGGATCGGTGAGGAACTCGGCCCTGCCGCCGTTGGCCGCGGCCAGCTCTCTGATCTCGAGGATGGCCCAGTCGGGCAGCGTCAGTTCCGGCGGCGTGCAGACGACGACGTGAGCGCCGACCATCATCATGACGCTGGCCAGCGAGGTCGCGACGTTGTTGCCGTCGCCGAGATAAACCATTTTGACCCCGGTCAGGTCTTCCTTGAACTGCGAGACGGTCATCAGGTCCGCCAGGCCCTGACAGGGATGGCGCTCGTCGGTCAGCCCGTTGATCACGGGGATGTCCGCGACCGCGGCGAAGCGCTCGAGATCGTCCTGGCGGTAGGTGCGGATGATGACGCCGCCGAGGTACCTCGAAAGCACGCGCGCCGTGTCCTCTACTGTCTCGCCCCGGCCCAGCTGCATCTCCTTCTCGGAGATGAACATGACATGGCCGCCCAGTTCGTAGGCGCCCACGGTGAAAGAAACCCGGGTCCTGGTCGAGGGCTTGGCGAAGATCATGCCCAGGGACTTGCCGGCAAGAGCGCTGGAGCGCTCGCCCCTGTTGGCCTTGGCGGCATCCACCAGGGCGATGATTTCCGCGGGTGAAAGGTCGGTCATTTTCAGGAAATGGCGCATGGTCTCTCCATCAGGTCAGTTCGGTCAGTGCAGTTTGCAGGAATTCGACCACTGCTTCGATCATTCCTTCTTCAACTATCAGGGGCGGCAGAAAGCGGACGGTCTCCGGCGAAGTGTTATTGAGAATGATCTTGTTGTTCAAGGCCGCGCTCACCACATCCGCCGCGACCGGTCCGTTAAGATCGATCGCCATCATCAGGCCGAGTCCACGCACTCCGGCAATGAGTCCGTCGCTCTTCATCTTTTCCAAAAGCGAGCGCATGTAATCACCCTTGGCCCGCACACTGTCGAGGAAACCTGCCGCGGTCAGCTCCTTCAGGACCGCGATGGCGGCGGCGCAGGGCACCGGACCGCCGCCGAATGTCGAACCGTGCATGCCGGGTCCGAGTACATCGGAATATGCCGGCGCGGCGACAGTGGCGCCGATGGGCAGCGCGCCGCCAAGGCTCTTGGACAGGGTCATGACGTCGGGTTTGACGCCCGAATGCTCGTAAGCAAAGAGCTTGCCGGTGCGCCCGAGCCCCGTCTGGACCTCATCTAGCATCAGCAGGGCGCCGTGTCTGTCAGCCAGCCGCCGGGCTGCCTCGAGATATCCTTTTTCCAGTGGATAGATGCCGCCTTCGCCCTGCACCGGCTCGAGCAGGATGGCGCAGACGCTGTCGTCAAAGGCCGCCTCCAGTGCCTCGATATCGTTGCGCGGCACGTATTCAAAACCCGGCAGCAGCGGCTTGAAAGGCTCCTGTTTGGCCGGCTGGGCAGTGGCCGTCAGGGTGGCCATCGTCCGTCCGTGAAAACCGTTCTCAAGAGTGATTATGCGAAATTTGTTGTCTCCGCCGGTGTCGCGGCCGTGCTTGCGCGCCAGCTTGATGGCGCATTCGTTGGCCTCGGCTCCGGAATTTGAGAAGAAGACCTTGCCTTGGAGGCTGAGCTCCGAGATAAGCTGCGCCAGCTCACCGCCCGGCTTGGTGTAATAAAGGTTGCAGGTGTTTATCAGCTCGGCGGCCTGCTTCTGCGCGGCCTCGACCACGGCCGGAGGGCAATGGCCGAGATTGTTGATCGATAATCCGGCGACAAAATCCAGATACCGGCTGCCTTCCTGGTCGTAAAGATAGCAGCCGCTGCCGCGGACGAAGGCGACCGGCTGCCGCCCGTAGGTCGGCATCACGTACTTTTCGTATTGTTCGATGAGATCGCTCATTATTTTCCGCTCGTTCCCGATTGCGACTCCGTTTCCCCCCGGAAATGCTTTTCAATCTTGGTTCCGATCCCGGAGCGGGTGAAGACCTCCAGAAGCACGGCGTGAGGCACCCGCCCGTCGATGATGTGAGCGCTGGTGACGCCGCCTCCAAGCGCGCTGCTGACGGCCTTGAGCTTGGGGATCATCCCCTTCGATATCGAATCGCTGGCTATCATGTTGTCCACATCCGCCAGCTGGCATTGGGATATCATCGAGCCGGGATCTTCCATGTCGGCATAAAGTCCTTCGACGTCGGTGAGGAAGATGACCTTCTCCGCTTCAAGGGCAACGGCCAGCATCGACGCGACCTCGTCGGCGTTGATGTTGTAGCTGGTGCCCTGCTCGTCGGCGCCGACCGATGCCACCACAGGGATGAAATCGCCGCCCAGGCTCTGCAGCACCTCGGTATTTATGTCAACGATGCGGCCAACCTGGCCGAGATCGATCTGGTTGCCGGCGGTCCCGGCGACCGTGCGCTTCTCGGCCATTATCAGCCGCCCGTCATCGCCGCCGAGGCCGACGGCGGGCACGCCGTGCTGGTTGATGAGCGCGACTACTTCCTTGTTGACCTTGCCCACCAGCACCATCTTGGCCAGCTCCATGGTAGCCGCGTCAGTCACCCGCAGCCCCTCCACGAATTTGATTTCCATGGAGAGCTTCTCCATGTAGGAGCTGATGTCGGGGCCGCCGCCGTGCACTATCACCGGATTCATGCCGACGTACTTGCACAGGGCGATGTCGGTGGCAAAACCTTCCTTGAGCTCGTCGCTCTTCATGGCGCTGCCGCCGTACTTGATCACAACCGTCTTCCCCGAGAACTCCTTGATGTACGGCAGCGCCTCGAGGAGGATCTCCACCCGCTTTTGATGTTTTGCCGTCATGTGATAACCGTCCTTCGGGAAATGGTTGAGATTGTCAGGTCGTATACTCCGCGTTCAGCGTTACGTAGTCGTGCGTCAGGTCAGAGAAATACATCGTGCCGGATGCCTGGCCGCGTTTCAGGTCAAGTGTGACCGAGATCTCCTGCTGGGACATGATCTCCTTGAGCCGGGCGGAATCGGGCGCCTGCTCGCAGGCGGCCCCACCGCTGGCCAGGCAGACTTCCTCGTAATGGATATCAGCCTTCAGCCCCGGCTCGCCGGCCAGGGCGGCTCCCGCGGAAGCCATGATCCGTCCCCAGTTGGCGTCGCGGCCGTAAAAAGCCGTCCGCACCAGGGTCGAGTTGGAGACCGCGCGCGATACAATCGCCGCCTCGCCGCTGTCGGCGGCGCCGGTGACTTTCAGCTCGACGACCTTGGTGGCACCTTCACCGTCAGCAACCATCTTCAGCGCCAGGCCCTTGCACACCGCCGAGAGCGCGTCGCCGAAAAGCTGGGCGTCGCCCGTGTCCTGGTCGATGGCGACGCCGCTCTGACCGCTGGCCAGAACATAGATGCAATCGTTGGTGCTCATGTCGCCGTCGACGGTCATCGAGTTGAAAGAAGACTCGACTGCCCGCACCAGAAGATCCTGCAGCAGGTGGGCCGACACAACGGCATCCGTCGTGACAAAAGCGAGCATCGTGGCCATGTTGGGGGCTATCATCCCCGCGCCCTTGGCGCAGGCGCCGATGCGGACAACGCCTCCCGAGAGCGCCACTTCGACGGCGCCGTCCTTGTCGATCTTGTCGGTGGTCCGGATGGCTTCGGCAAAATCGCCGCCGCCGTATTCAGTCAGCATGTCGGCGGCGTGGCCGATTCCGGGCTCGATCGATTCCATGGCGAGAGCCTGGCCGATGACTCCGGTGGATGCCACAGCCATGTGCTTGACTTCAATGCCTGCCTCTGATGCGGCCTGCTTCACCATCTTGCGCGCGTCCTTCAGTCCCTGCATGCCGGTGCAGGCGTTGGCGGAACCGCTGTTGACTACCACGCCCTGCAGCGCGCCGGTCAGGCTCTCGTCCCGGCTCACCAGGATCGGCGCCGCCGCGGCTGCGTTAGTGGTAAACAACGTGGCCGAAGTACACGGCTGCCTGCATACCAGCAGGCCCAGATCGGTCTTGCCGGATTTCTTGAGCCCTGCGGCGATCCCGGCCGCCAGGAATCCCTGCGGCGTGGAGACCGAACCGGGCAGCTCGGTCACATGGGTTGGCCGTTCGACGAATCTTGATGAAAACAGATGCATGGTTCTTCCCTTTTCTCCTTTTAAGACCGGCAAATCAACGCAAAATGATGCAAGGTCGATGCTTTTATCGGCAGATGATAGAATATTTATACACAAAATGCAAATAAATTGTAATTTTATACATCATTTGGAAGAAAAAAAGGGAACTGCACGCCAACTAATGAATATTTATTCTCGCAGAGAGGCCTGAAGCTTATCCGACAGGGCCGAGACGATGGCGCCTCTGGCGGCGTCGACATCCTCATCGGTGAGGGTCCGTTCAGAGGAACGGAACTCGAGGCTGAGGGCGATGCTTTTCTTTCCTTCCCCCACCTGATCCCCGGCGTATACATCAAAAACATGGGCCGAGCGCAACAAGGGAGCGCCCGCCTCTTCGACCACGGAGATGACGTCCTGCGACGGGACCTTCTCTTCGACGACCACTGCCAGATCCTGGAACGATCCCGGGAACGTGATCAGGTCCTCAAAAATGACCGTGCCGGCGGAACTGCCGATGAGCGCGTCCTCGAGGACCTCGAAGGCGACTACCGGCCTGTCGATGTCGAAAGCCTCCAGCACCAGCGGATGAACCTCGCCGACAAATCCGGCGCGCTTGCCGTCGACTATGATGTACGCCGACTTGCCGGGATGGAGGAATGTCTCGTCGCAGCGTTCGACAGTAAAGCTTCCCTTAACGGAAGCAAACGCGGCCTCGACGATTCCCTTGCCGGTATGGAAAACAGCTTTGGCGCCGGCCCCGGTCCAGGTCTCGCCCCGCAGCGAACCGCAGAGGCAGCCGCCGATGGTGCGGCGCTCGTCGGCGAGTTCTTTCCCTTCAGTCCGCAGGTAAGCGCGGCCGGCTTCGAATATGTTGACGTCCGCGTTGCGCAGGGAAAGATTGGTGGCGACGGTTGCAAGCAGGCTGGGCAGGAGCAGCGTCCTCATCACCGACTGGTCGACCGAAAGCGGATTTGCCAGCCGGATGCAGTCGCGCCGCGGATCCTTGCCGTCCAGCCGCAGCCGGTCGGCGAAGTCGGGAGAAATGAACGAGTAGGTGATGACCTCGCTCATCCCGGCGCCGGTCAGCGCCTGCATGATATCGCGCTCGGCTGACTGATAATCGGACAGGCCGCCCAGGACGCGCATGTCGCTCGGGAGCGTCGGCGGGATCAGATCGAGGCCGAAGATCCTGGCAACCTCTTCTATCAGGTCAACCTCGCGCTCGACGTCGGCACGAAAGCTGGGCACGGTCACATGGATAGCGCTGTCCTCGCTACGGCAGCCGAAACCCAGATTTTCCAGGATCGACACCATCTCCGGCACGGGGACCGTGATCCCCAGCAGGGCTGTGACTCTTTCTTCGCGCAGATGCAGAGCATTCTCCAGGCGCGGCTGAGGGTAGATGTCGATCTGTCCGGGAACCAGCCGCCCGCCGCAGAGCTGCAGTATAATCCTCGAGGCCATGGCCAGCGCTTTCGGCACCAGCTCGGGGTCGAGACCTTTTTCAAAGCGTGTGCTCGACTCGCTCCGAAGCCCCAGGTCCATTTCCGTCCTCATCACGCTGGGACCGTCGAAGTTGGCGGCCTCCAGCAGCAGGTCGGTCGTCGCTTCAGTGACCTCACTGCTCTCACCGCCCATGACGCCGGCGACGGCGACTGGTTTTTCCTCATCGGCGATCACCAGCATGGACGGATTCAGCTCGCGGGTATCGCCGTCTATCGTGACTATCTTCTCGCCCTTGCCGGCGGGCCTGGCGGTCAGCTTGCGCCCGGCGATGGCAGCCAGGTCGAATGCATGCATGGGCTCGCCCAGCGTCCACATGACAAAATTGGTGATGTCGACGACGTTGTTTACCGGCCGCATGCCGGCGGCCACGATGCGCGCCTTGAGCCAGGGCGGCGAGGGCCCGACCTTGACCCCGGCGATTATCCGCGCCCCATAGCGGGGGCAGAGCCTGTCGTCAGCGACCGAGATATTTACCAGATCCTCGATATTGTCGTCGCCACGGACCTGCGCGTCGTCAACCGGCTCCGGCGCCAGCCTGGCGCCCGTTATCGCCGCGACCTCGCGGGCGACTCCGTAAATCGAGAGGCAATCGGGACGGTTGGGCGTGACCTCGAGCTCGAGCACTTCATCGCTGACGGGAATAAAATCCGCCAGCTTCGCGCCCACGGGCGCGTCTTCGGGAAGTATCATGATGCCCGCCGATTCGCTCGACAGTCCGAGCTCCGCTTCCGAACACATCATGCCGTGCGATTCGATGCCGCGTATGACCGCCGATTCGAGCGTGCGCCCGCCGGGTAGGGTGCCTCCGGGCAGGCAGACGGCGGCCTTGTCGCCTTCCTTGAAATTCCGGGCGCCGCAGACTATCTGCTCGGCCTTGCCGCCGACATCGACCTCGCAGAGCGACAGCTTGTCGGCATTCGGATGAGCGGCCTTCTTCTTTACCTGTCCGATCACGAAACGTTCGAGGTTGCCGTCTTCGGCGGGCACGCCGATATGCGACACCCGTTCCACCTCGGTGCCGGTCAACGCCAGTCTCTCCGCCAGCTCATCGGCGGTCAGATCGACATCAACGTATTCTTTTAGCCACGATAGCGGTACTCTCATGATTCCGTTCCTGTCATGCCGGCGGCGGGGACTTTCAGCGGTGATTCTTCCTGCTTATCACGAGCCGGGAGTCCGCGGCGCCGGACTTTCAAAACTGTTTGATAAATCGCAGATCATTGTCATAGAACATGCGCAGGTCGGTCAAGCCGTGTTTGAGCATGGCGATGCGCTCGACGCCCATGCCGAAGGCAAACCCCTGGACATCGTCGGTGTCGTAGTCGACGAAACCGAAGACGTTGGGATCGACCATGCCGGCGCCAAGGATTTCCAGCCAGCCGCTGTGCTTGCAGGCCCGGCAACCGGAGCCGCCGCAGATCATGCAGGAGACGTCGATCTCGACGCTGGGCTCGGTGAACGGGAAGAAATGAGGCCGCATCCTGATTTTACGCTCGGCGCCGAAGATGGCCTGGACGAACGCCTCCAGCGTTCCCTTGAGATCGGCCAGCGTGATGTGCTCGTCCACGGCCAGTCCCTCGATCTGGTGAAACATCGGCGTATGGGTGGCGTCCGAATCGCGGCGGTAGACCCGGCCGGGCATGATGGCGTAGATGGGCGGCCGCTCGTTTTCCATCAGGCGTATCTGGACCGGCGAAGTGTGCGTGCGCAGCAGCATGTCATCCCCGCCTTCGACAAAGAATGTGTCGTGCGACGAGCGGGCGGGATGGCCCTCGGGCGTGTTGAGCGCCGTAAAATTGTAGTATTCGGATTCGCACTCCGGGCCCTCGGCTATGCGGTAGCCAAGCCCGGCGAAGATATCCTCGATCTCCCATTGGGTCTGGGTGATGATGTGCAGATGCCCTCGCGGGAAAGGCTCGCCCGGCAGCGTGATGTCGACCTGCTCCGAAGCCAGCCGGCGTTCGAGCTCTCCGCCTTCCAGCTCTTTCTTGCGGTCGGCCAGGCCCTGCTCGAGCGCGGCCCGGACGCGGTTGCCGTACTTGCCCACGACCGGCCTCTCCCCGGGAGGTAGCTCGGGAATGCTTCTGAGTAACAGCGAGAGCCCGCTCTTGCGCCCAAGGTGCTTGACTCTGGCCGCCTCCAGCGCGTCCAGGTCGGCGACCCGATCAAGGTCGGCCGCGGCTTCCGCGAACATGGCCGCGAGCCCTTCGTGGGCCTTCAGCTCCTTGGCCAGGTCTTTGTATTTATTGACGAATGTCGACTTCGGATCCACTGTTTTCATCCTGGTTTTGAGTCATCCGGGACACTTCATAAAATCATCCGAAACTCTAACACTTAGCCGGCGGCGCTTCTAGGATGGCCGCACCGCCCCGCTATGCGATGGCCCTGCACCGCTACCCGATGGCCGCGCCATCCGCTACCCGATGGCCGCGCCATCCGCTACCCGATGGCCGCGCCATCCGCTACCCGATGGCCGCGCCCGGCGGCCCTATGACCAGATTCACTGCCTGCCTGGCGACCTCTGCCTCATGGCTTCATAAAGGATCGCGGTTCCGGCCATTGCCACATTGATCGACTCGGTATCTCCCGTCTGGGGAATGCTGACAGTCGCGGTGGCCGCCTGCTGCAACCTGTGCGGGATTCCCTCGCGCTCCGATCCCAGCACCAGCACGAAAGCCCCTTCCAGCGGCGCCTTCCACACCGGTTCGCCGGCATGGGCATCGGCGCAGACGACTCCGGCGCCCGATGCATCCGCCCAGGCCGCCACAGCTTCGGGATTCACGGTCAGGTATATCGGGATCTGAAAGATAGCGCCCATGGTGGCGCGAAGACTCTTGGGTGAGTAGGGATCGGCGGTCTGAGGACCCAGCGCCACCGCGGCCGCGCCCAGGGCCGCCCCGGAACGAAGCAGCGTGCCGACGTTGCCGGGATCGCCCACCGCCGAAAGATACAGCAGCGGGCCCGCGGCTTTCGCAGCCAGGCCCGGGGCTCCAGCCGCTGCCGGAACGCTCGCCGAGCCGGCCGGAAACTTCAGGTCCAGCATCTCGAAGACGGAAATCACCCGCGAGCCGCTTCCCAGAGCCGACAGCTTGGCCATCACGTCGCGCCCGCAGATAAAGATCTCGAGCCGGCCGGCAGCCTGCGTTAAAAGTTCGTCCAGCGCGCGGGCTTCCCTGGTTCCCAGGACTCGATCCTCGTGTCCTTCAAGCACAAAGACCTGCCGTGGAGCGACGCCGCGCTTGAGCGCCGCGTCCAGCAGGTCTTCACCTTCAGCAAGGAAGAGCCGGCTCTCGTAGCGGTTACGCTTGCGATGCAGCCGTGCGGCTTCCTTGATCACAGCATTGCTTGTGCTGGTTATCTGGCGGAGGTTCACCGCCCTGTTTTTATCAGCCTGTGAAATCCCAACTTGGTCACCGGCCGTCAGGCCGCCAGGGCCGCCTTGGCCTGCGCGGCCAGAGTGGCGAACATGTCCGGATCGGTCACAGCCAGGTCGGCCAGCACCGGGCGGTTCAACTCGATGCCCGCCTCCTTGAGGCCGTGCATGAACTGATTGTATGAAAGGCCGTGCATCCTGGCGCCGGCGTTGATCCTGGTGATCCACAAGCGGCGAAAATCGCGCTTGCGGGCACGGCGGTCACGGTAAGCATAGTTCAGCGAACGGCTTACCTGTTCCTTGGCGCGCTTGTAACTGGAATGCTTTGTACCCCGGTAGCCCTTGGCCTGTTCAAGTACTGTACGCCTCTTCTTGCGGGCGTGAATTCCTCTTTTAACTCGCGGCATTGTCGCTCAACTCCTGACCCTTACTTCGCGCCGAGCAACCGCTTGACTTCTTTGGTGTCGGCGGGCGTGATTAGCACGTTCTTACGGAAGCTGCGCTTCCGCTTGGGGCTCTTCTTGGTGAGTATATGGCTCTTGAACGCGCGGCGGCGCACAAGCTTTCCCCCTGAAGTGAAGCGGAAACGCTTGGCGGCGGCGCGATGAGTCTTCATCTTGGGCATAGGCCGTCCTTTCCTTATTCGAACTGATTCGAACTGCTATACAACAGGACTGGAGCTACTTGACCGGGCTCAAGACCATGACCATATTTCTGCCGTCGAGATTAGGCTGGGATTCTATTACTCCCAGCTCGGCGACGTCCTCGGCGAGGCGCCTCAGCAGTTCCTCTCCCTTTTTGGGATGAACCACTTCGCGTCCGCGGAACATAATGGTGACCTTGACCTTATCCTTCTTCTTGAGGAAACGTTCCACGTGTCCCCTCTTGGTCATGTAGTCATGGTAACCGATCTTGGGGCGCAGCTTGATCTCCTTGACCACAATGGTCGACTGGTGCTTGCGCGCCTGCTTGGCCTTCTGCTCCAGCTCGTACTTGTACTTGCTGTAGTCCAGAATCCGGCAGACCGGTGGATCGGCCTCCGGGGCGATCTCGACGAGGTCGAGACCGGCCTTGATGGCAAGATCCAGTGCTTCGGTGCGGCTCTTGATCCCTACCTGTTCGCCGTCCGGCCCGATGAGCCGGACGTTCTCAGCCCTGATAGCATCGTTTATGCGGGTTAAATCACGTACCCGTGGCTTATAATTTGCGACCGGCGAACACCTCCTTCCTTTCTAATTGCGGGTCAGGCCGCCGATTGTGGCGGCCGGTAAATTCCCACGAAAAAAGGGTACCCAAAAGCACCCTTGCGTTAACAGATTCACACCGCGAACAACCGTGGCGCGTATCTCCTATGGCGGACCTGCAAGCGTATCCAGTTGGCGCGGCGCTCAAGACAAGACGGGCCGCGGCGCAGCCGGCAGGTGAGAAGCGGGTGCTCCTGCTTTATTCACGATTTAGAAGTATAACGGAGATAGGGGCCAGTTTCCAGGGAATAACGCGGCAGTGTGGCCGCCGCTACGATCTGGGGCCCGGCCAGAAGCGGTTGGTGATCGGAAAGCGCCGGTCCTTGCCGAAGGCGCGGGAGGTGATCTTGATCCCCGGAGGAGCCTGGCGGCGCTTGTACTCGTTGCGGTCGATCATGCGGGTGATGCGCCGGACGGTCGCCTCATCGAAACCGGCCGCGATCATTTCCTCGAGGCTTTTATCGTGCTCGACGTAGTCCTCGATGATGCGGTCGAGCAAATCATAGGGCGGCAGCGAATCCGAGTCTTTCTGGTCGGGGGCGAGCTCGGCGCTGGGCTCCCGCGAGATGATGCTCTCGGGAATGACTTCGCCGCCGGCCTGCAGGTTGCGCCAGAGGCAAAGTCTGTAGACGACTGTCTTGGGGACGTCCTTGATCACGGCAAAGCCGCCGGCCATGTCCCCGTACAGGGTCGCATAGCCGACGCTCAGCTCGCTTTTGTTGCCGGTGGTCAGCACCAGCCAGCCGAACTTGTTGGAGAGCGCCATAAGCAGGTCGCCGCGTATGCGCGCCTGCAGGTTCTCCTCGGTCGTGTCGGGCCCGCTGCGGCCGAATTCCGAGGCCAGCGTTTCCAGGAACATGGTGAAGACCGGCTCTATGGGAATATTGCGGAACTCGACGCCCAGCCGCTGCGCCAGCCTCTCGGCGTCGCTTAAAGTGCCGTCGGAAGTGTAGCGCGAGGGCATCGATACGCAGACGACGTTCTCCTTGCCCAGCGCGTCGACCGCGACCGCCGCGACCAGCGCCGAGTCGACGCCGCCGGAGAGCCCGACCAGCACCCGCTTGAAACCGTTCTTGCCCACGTAATCATGCACACCCATGACCAGGGCGCTGTAGATCTCGGCGTCGCCTGAAAGCGGCTCGGGCAGGTGCGGCTCCAGATGGCCGCGGACGGTGGATGCGGCCTGGGCCTCCCCCACGGCAAAGATGTCTACCGGCCCCGGGTGTCTCCTGCTCAAATCCTCGAGCCTGCCCATGACATCGCGATGGCGGGAATTGTGGACTTCCACCAGGTCGATGTCACAGACGATCAGGTCTTCCTGGAAACTGACGCCGCGGGCGATAAGATGCCCATGCTCGTCATAGACCAGACTGTTGCCGTCGAAGACCAGCTCATCCTGGCCGCCGACAAGGTTCACCAGGGCGACGGGCGTGAGGTAGTCGCGGGCGCGGGTCTCCAGCATCTCTTCCCGCGTGCGGGTGCGCCCGGTGCGGTAGGGCGAGGCCGAGAGGTTGACGATCAGGGAAGCGCCGGCCGCCACCTGTGAGCCGATAGGCTCATCCGGATACCATATATCTTCACAAATATTAACCGCGACCAGAGTGCCGTTGAGATCGAACAGCGCCGGCCTCGAGGCGGAGCTGAAATAACGGAATTCATCAAAGACGCCGTAGTTGGGAAGGCGCATCTTGTGGCAGATGCCGGCGACCTTGCCGCCCGAGAGGACGGCGGCGGCGTTATAGACATCGCCGCCGGGGCTGTCCAGATAGCCGATGATGACCACGATGCCGATCGCCTTGCCGCACAGGCCCTCAAGCGCGGCGGTGTTGGCGTCGAGAAAATCGGGATTGAAGGTGAGGTCTTCTGGAGGGTAGCCGGTCAGTGACAGCTCCGGGAAAACGACGATGTCGGCTCCCGAGGATTTTGCCCGCTCGATATACCCGGCGATCTTCGCGGCGTTGCCGTCGAGGTCGCCCACGATGGAATTGATCTGAGCCAGCGCCAACCGGATGCGGTCCAATGAAAACCTCCTCGTATTGCGCTGCCCGGGCCTGTAGCGAGCCGCCCGGGCTCTGGCGCCGCCTAGGCCTTCTCTTCTGCCTGCCTGACCAGGCGCGCCGCCAGCTCTTCGAGATCGTCAGCGCCCAGGTCGCCCTCAGCGTATGAGCGCACGGACACGTTGCCGACGTCTTCTTCCTTGTCGCCGACGACCAGCATGTACGGGACTTTTTCCATCTCGGCGTTGCGGATCTTCTTGCCCACCGATTCGCGGCTGTAATCAAGCTCTACGCGCAGGCCCTCTTCGCTCAGGCGCCTGGCGACCTGCTCAGCGTAATCCATGTGGCGGTCTGCGATCGGCAGGATGACCGCCTGCACCGGGGCCAGCCAGAGCGGGAATGCGCCGGCATAATGTTCGATCAGGCAGCCGATGAACCGCTCCAGCGAGCCCAGTAGCGCCCGGTGGATCATGATCGGCCGGTGCTCGGCGTTGTCTTCTCCCACATAGGTGATGTCAAAACGCTCAGGCAGGTTGAAGTCCACCTGGATGGTCGTGCACTGCCAGGCGCGGCCGAGCGCGTCGCGGATCTTCATGTCGATCTTGGGGCCGTAGAACACGCCCTCGCCCGGATCGATCTCGTAGCCGAGCCCGACCTCCTCGAGCGAATCCTTCAGCGCCGCGGTCGCCTGCTCCCAGTGCTCGTCGCTGCCCACGGATTTCTCCGGCCGGGTAGAGAGGTACACCTCATATTCCTCAAAACCAAAAGTCTTGAGCATGAACAGCACGAACCTGATGACGCTGACGATCTCGTCGCGCAACTGATCGGGCCTGACGAACAGGTGGGCGTCGTCCTGGGTGAAACCGCGGACGCGCAGCAGCCCGTGCAGCACGCCGCTGCGTTCGTAGCGGTAAACGGTTCCCAGCTCGGCCCAGCGGATCGGCAGCTCGCGGTACGAGCGCGTGCGCGACTTATATATCTTGATATGGCCCGGGCAGTTCATCGGCTTGACGATGTACTCCTGGCCCTCGATGTCCATGGGCGAATACATGTTCTCGCGGTAGAAGCCCCAGTGTCCGGAAGTCTTCCACAGGTCGACGCTGGCGATATGGGGGATCATCACCATGTCGTACCCGTTGGCCAGATGCTCGTCGCGCCAGAAGTCTTCCATGATCTTGCGGATGAGCGCGCCCTTCGGATGCCAAAGCGGCAATCCGGCGCCGACCTCATCATCGATGTGGAAGAGATCGAGCTGCTTGCCCAGCACCCGGTGATCGCGGCGCTCGGCTTCCTTGAGCCGCTCCAGATGTTCGTCGAGCTGCTTCTGGGATGGGAAAGCGGTGCCGTATATCCGCGTCAGCATCGGGTTCTTTTCATTGCCGCGCCAGTAGGCGCCGGCGACAGAGAGAAGCTTGAAGGCCTTGATGCGGCCGGTATCGGGCACATGGGGGCCCCGGCAGAGATCGGTGAAGCCGTCGTCGGTGTAGGACGTCGCCTTTTCCTCCAGCGGCAGCTCCGCCAGCAGCTCCTGCTTGAAGGGCTGAGCGCCGAACTTCTCGGCCGCCTCTTCGCGGCAGAGCTCGCGCCGCTCGAAGGGGAACTTCGCCTTGACGATCTCTCGCATCTTCTTCTCGATCTTCTCGAGGTCGCCCTCCGAGACCGGGGCCGGAAATTTAAAGTCGTAGTAGAATCCGTCGGAGATAGCCGGGCCGACTCCCAGCTGCGTGCCATGGTACATTTCCATGACGGCGCTGGCCAGAACATGGGAAGCGCTGTGCCTCATGATCTCGAGCCCTTCGGGGGAATCCTCGGTGATGATGCCGATGGAGTCGCCTTCGGCCAGCGGATGCGACAGATCCACCGGCTCGCCGTTCACGGTCGCCGCGACGGCGGCTTTAGCCAGCCGCGACCCGATCTTCCGGGCGGCCGCCATGGCATCGGCGCCGTCATCCAGCTCGATTTCGCTGTTGTCAGGTAGCTTGACCTTCATGGCGCCAGTTTAACATAAAGGCCGTCCCCCTCGAATGGGAGAAGGCCCCGCGAACACAAGTCAGCACTGCAGTATCTCTATGAATGAAAAAATAACCCCGCTGGAAGCGGGGTTTGATCGAAATACCTTGCCGTTTTTTTCGGGACTAGGTCGACAGGTCTTTCATTTTCTCGTCATACTCTTTCTTGTCGATCTCGCCACGTGCGTATCGAACCTTCAGAATATCGAGAGCCGACTGGCCGCCGGGAACCCCGGGGGCCGGCATGGTCAACGTTTCAGCTGCCGCCGGTGCGCCGGTCACGGCGGCCGTGCCGCCCCCCTGCAGCAACCACGGCGTGGCGATGCCGGTAATGTCTTACCAGCAAGACCGCAACAACGATGATCGCGATCAGAATAGCGACGCCAAGCGCCGCAGCCGCAAAACCTCCGAAGTAGAGGTTAAGGACAGGTTAATCCTGGCCTTCCTAGCCGCTCAGGTCCTTTTTCTTTTGCTCGTATTCAGCCTTGTCGATCTCGCCGCGGGCATAGCGGGCGTTCAGGATATCGATGGCGGTTTCGTGGTGCTCGGCGCCGGGTCCTGGACACGGCCCCTGCACAGGACCGGCCTGATGCGTGTGGCCGGTGCTCTGCCGGGTCAACCACACGATCAGTATGACGATTCCGACGACTATCGCTACCCAGAAGATCATCATCAGGATTCCCCCGATGAAGAAGTTGTCTCCGTATCCCCATCCGTTCATCATGTCAATGCACCTCCAGTGCCTGTTTGCGCTCCTCGAACTCGTTGCGGGTGATCTCGCCACGGGCGTACCGCTTGCGCAATTGCTCAAGCGCAGTCTCTGCCGGAGCCACTGCCGGAGCGGCCTTAACGGATGCCGCGCGCTCGGTATCATGATGTTGCGTCAGCAGCCAGACTGCCAGCGCCGCCACTACGATTATAAGTATAAGTCCCATGCCTGTTCCTCCTTGAAACCTGTCAGGCTCCATGTGAGCGCTGGACAGCCTTCATAATTTGAGGGGGCGCACCCGCCGGGGCGGGTGCGCCTTACCTTGCCTGAGTATATTGTGCCCCTTGAATGTAAAGATATGATGAAAGGAATGTGTTGTTTCGTTAAACGGAGGGTGCGGGAAACACCTGGATGATTCCTGGTAAATTCCGAGGATGGTTCGGTGGGTGCTTCCGGGTGCTTCCAGCTGGCTGCGGTTACTTTCTGGCTGCCCTGACCCTGTCGGTCTTGCCCAGGAGCTTCTTCCTGAGCCTCTGGCTCGCCGGCGTCACTTCCAGCAGCTCGTCATCTTCCAGAAAATCAAGGCTCTGCTCCAGGCTGAGCATTGTCGGCGGCGTCAGCACGATGGCCTCGTCCGCTCCCGATGAGCGCATATTGGTCAACTTCTTTTCCTTGGTGACGTTGATCTCGAGATCTCCCTCGCGGGCGTTGAGCCCGACGATCATTCCCTCATAAACGGGGGTCTGGGGCTGCAGGAAGACCGTGCCCCTCTGCTGGGCGTTGTTGAGGCCGAAAGTCACGGCCTTGCCACTCTCGCTGGCCACCAGGGCGCCGTTGCGCATACGCGGCATGGGAGCCCCCATCCGCTGATATTTGACAAATATTGAATTCATGATAGCCGTACCGCGCGTCAGGGTCAGCAGATGATTGCGCAGCCCGAGGATGCCCCGTGTTGAGATCTCGAATATCAGCCTGGTAGAGCCGTCGCTGTTCTCAACCTGGCTGAGCAGCAGGCCTTTGCGGCGGCCGACTTCTCCGTTCACGGCGCCAACATATTCAGTGGCGACGTCAACGGTAAGCTCCTCAATCGGCTCGTGGGTGGCGCCGTCTATCTCCTTGGTGATCACCTGAGGCTTGCCGACCTGCAGCTCGTAGCCTTCGCGCCGCAGGTTCTCGATGAATACCGACAGGTGCAGCTCGCCGCGCCCGGATAAGATGTAATCGCCATTCTGCCCCATCTCCATTTTCAGCGAGACATTGGTCTCCAGCTCACGCTCGATCCTTTCGAGTATCTGACGGCTGGTGACATATTGACCTTCCCTGCCGGCGAAGGGTGAGGTGTTGGCGCCTACCGACATCTTCAGGGTCGGCTCCTCGATCTCGATCGTCGGCAGCATCTCTGGCCGGTCGCTGTCGGCGATGGTCTCACCGATGCCGGCGTTGCGGATTCCCGTCAGGGAGACGATGTCGCCCGCGTGGGCTTCCTCGATCTCGACCCTCTTGAGCCCCTGGGAAACATAAACCTTGTCGATGCGGGCCCGTTCTTCAGTGCCGTCTTTTTTCATCAGCGTGATCGTCGTGCCGGGCGAAATGGTGCCGCGCGTGATCCTGCCGATGACATGCTTGCCCTGGAAGCTGTCTGCCTCAAGGGAGGTCACCAGCATCTGGAAAGGTTGATCCTTGTCGCCGACTTCCGGCGCGGGCACATGGTCGACGATGGCGTCGAACACCGGGGTCAGGTCGGCCCCGCCCTCGAAATCTTCCGGAACCTCGCTCCAGGCCTTGCCGCCGCGCGCGACAGCATAGTAGACAGGGAAGTCGAGCTGCCCCTCATCGGTAGCCAGATCGAGGAAAAGGTCATGCGTCCTCTCGATGACTTCATCGATCCTGGCGTTTGGCTTATCGATCTTGTTGATGACAACGATAGGCTTGAGCCCCAGCTCCAGCGCCTTTTTGAGCACGAATTTTGTCTGCGGCATCGGGCCTTCCTGCGCGTCGATCACCAGGATGGCGCCGTCAGCCATGTTGAGAGTCCTCTCGACCTCGCCGCCGAAATCGGCATGGCCGGGAGTGTCGATTATATTGATCTTGGTGTCGCCATACCTGACCGCGGTGTTCTTGGCCAGGATCGTTATCCCCCGCTCGCGTTCCTGGTCGTTGGAATCGAGGATCAGCGTCTGGCTGAAGGCGGCTTCATTCTCCCTGAAGGTCTTGGACTGCTTCAGAAGGCCGTCCACCAGCGTGGTCTTGCCGTGGTCGACGTGGGCTATGATGGCTACGTTTCTAAGATTCAAAGCTGTTTTTCTTCCTGTTTATTGGCGCAAAAAAAGAAGGCCCCCCGGGCCTTCCCGGACTGACTGCCGCCTTGTCGCTGAATTTCGGCGGCAGCATGTGACTCCCATAGAATAGCAATAATCAGGCGATAAAGCTAAAACCGCGTGCGCCGGGAGGCCCCTGGGAACTAGACCTCCCCGGATTCAACCTGCGCGATCGCCTTCTCGAATGCTTCGTACGGTTGGGCGCCGACGATGCGGTAATTTCCGTTGATGATGAATGTAGGCACAGCCTTTACGCCACGGCCGGCGGCTTCCTCGATCTTTGCGTCCAGCACCGCGGCGTACTCGCCGCCCTTGACCTCCCGCTCCATCTCGTCGGCGTCAAGACCGGCTTCGGCGGCCGCCTCCCGCAGGACTCCCCAGCTGCCGATATCACGGCCTTCGCCGTAGAGCCTCTGAAAAACCGCGCGGTGGAACTGCCCGCCCCTGCCGTGGGCATATGCGAACTCGGTCGCTTCCAGCGCCAGGCGCGAGTTGGGAATGCGGCCCGAAAAGACCATCTCGAGTCCGCCGGTATCGGCCATGCTTTTCAGCCGGCGACGGGTATCTTCCATGTCAGCAAGATATTCAGAGGGGATCTCCATGCCCTCAGGAGGCATGTTGGGGCGAAGCAGATAGGGGCGCCATTCGATGATGGCATCGCTTCGCTCCCGCTTCAGCTTCTCGACCGCGACCTGGCCGACGTAACACCAGGGTCAGACGTAATCGGAATAGATTGTCACCGTGAGCGTCATCAGGCCAGCCTAAGCTTCCTTGCTATCGATATCAAGAAAGAGGTGACAGGGTCGAGCGCCGCTTTCAGGTTCCAGACCAGCAAGGCGGAGACCAGACCGATGAGGGCGCCACCGAGAACGTCACCAGGGTAATGGGCGCCGATGAAGACCCTGGAGAGCGCCACCAGAAAGCCCATCGCCAGCGCCACGTAACCGATACGCCGGTTTTGCAGCCAGATCAACCAGGCGATGCCAAAGACGAAGGCAGCGTGATCGGATGGGAAGGAAGGATCGGTCGATCGATCCACCAGCAGATTGACCTCGTGAAACGAAAAGGGACGGGGCCGGAAGTATATGTGCCCGATAACCTGGTTGATCAGCAGGGCGACGGCCATGCTCAGCAGGCTCAGGAGCGCGGCTTTCTTGGCGGCCGAATTCCCCCTGAACCACATGTAGAGCAGCGGCAGCGCCAGCAGCGCAACGCCGTACTTGGCCAGTCCGGTCATGAGGGCGTCGAGCGCGCCGGACCGTCCGGCATACTGGTTTACGAGATTGAAAAGGCGATAATCCATACCTAATCAACAATTGTAACCCAATTTATTCTCTTAGGGGAAAAGGGAGATTATGAGGCGATTTCCCGGAGCGCCTGAATCGCTAGCCTGAGATCTCGCCGACGACGGGAAAAGCGTCAAGCATATCGGGTTCGTGAGGGGCGGCAGCGATCTCATCGGTCAGGTCGTTGCCGGCGGCGTGCTCCCCCTGGTGGTCTCCTTTCTCCCAGAGAAAGCTCGCGGAAACATCGTAGACCTTACCGTTATAGGCGACATAGACCGGCTTGCCTGCCTGCCCGTTAAAATCGTGCAGCTCGGTAATCGTGAATTTCTTCATTGGCCTCCGCCTTCCGGGATATACAGTTAAGCAACCGTCTTTTTGTATACCCGCGTGGCCCACGCTAAAACAATGATTGCCAGCGGCACGATGACAAGGAAGCCCTCAGCGACGCGCGAGTCATATATAACGCCGGCCGACAGGGCCCGGTTGGCCTCGACCACGTAATACATGGGATTGAAATGCGCGATGAAGCGCATCCAGGCGGGAGCCAGCGTCAGCGGCAGCAATACTCCCGAGAGCAACAGGATCGGCAGATTGATGCCGTTCATGATCGCCGCCAGGGTGCTGATCTCCTTGGTCAAAAGCGCGACCGAGATCGAGAAGGCGGAGAATATCATCATCAGCAGCGAGATCAGTATCAACGAGATCAGCATGCCGCCGACGTGCAGATTGAAGCCGAAGGGAATGGCCGACGCGATGATCAGGAAGGTGAAGAAAAGCATCCAGGTGAGGCTCGAAAGAATCGGCCCCATCAGCAGCGCCAGGCGGCTGGCGGGAGTGACCTGCAGCCGTTCGGTAAATCCTGCCTGTATCTCAAAAATTATGGCGAAGCCGGCGCCGGTGCCACTGCCGAAGGCCATCAGCGCCAGGATCCCCGGCAGGAAGACATCCAGGACATCCGTGGTAGGAAATCCCGGTCCGCCGGCCAGGTTGTCGAGCAGCGGCGTAAACAGGGCCAGGTATAGCAGGGGCGTCGAGACTCCGACGATGATCCAGATCGGTATGCGCAACGCATGGACGAACCCTCTTTTGTAAAGCAGGCCGATGTCGTGTAAAAGTTTCATTCCTGTTTCCCGTTCCCTTCAGCCGGCCCGGCGTCACGAAGCGAGCGGCCGGTATGGCGCAAAAAGACGTCATCCAGGGTGGGCTCGGAGAGGGTGATGTTCCTGATGGCGATATGCTCGCCGTCCAGAAGGCGCAGAAGCTGGGGCAGCGCCTCGACGCCGTCATCCACGTAAAGGCGCAGATGGTCCCCTTCCGCCGTGACCTCACGCACATAAGCCTGCCGGTGGAAGAGCGCGGTCGCCTCATCGATGACCGCTCCATCTTCCTTCAAGCTGACAACGACGCTGTCGGCTGCGATCTGCTGTTTGAGTTCGCGTGAGGTTCCCTCCGCCACGAGCAGGCCATGGTCCATGATCGCCAGGCGGTTTGACAGGGTGTCAGCTTCCTCGAGGTAATGGGTTGTCAGAAAGATGGTGGTGCCGGCGTCGCTGAGCTTGCGGATCTGCACCCATAGGTTGGCGCGGTTCTGGGGATCGAGGCCTGTGGTGGGCTCATCAAGGAAGAGCACATCCGGCTGGTGCATGATGCCCAGGGCGATGTCGAGCCGGCGGCGCTGTCCGCCGGAATAGGTATCTACCCTGCGGTCGGCGAATTCTTGCAGGTCGAGGGCTACGACCAGCTCCTGGGCCCGCTCGGCGGCCGCCTCGGCGGCCATGCCGTAGAGCCGGCCCTGAAGCATCAGGTCCTCGCGGCCGGTGGACAGACTGTCGGCCCCACCCGCCTGGCTGACATAGCCGACGCGGCAACGCACTTCGTGCGGCTGCTTGCGCACGTCGAACCCTGAAACGGTCGCCTCGCCACTATCGATCGGCAACAGCGTCGCCAGCATCCTCAAGGTAGTGGTCTTGCCGGCGCCGTTGGGCCCGAGGAAGCCGAAGATCTCTCCAGCCTTGATCTCGAAATCGACGCCCTTGACTGCCTCGACCCGTTTCTTCGCACTGCCGAACGTCTTTTTTAACTGACTGGCTCTCAGTACGATATCGTTATTGGCCATATGCCTTTTTTGTTGTCTGTTGTCATCATTGCCGCCCGGCGGCGCGGCCCTTCAACATCCCGGCCGCGCTCCAGCTGCCCAATCAGCAGCACTGCTCGGCGGGACGGCCGTCGATCTTTGTTCCGGCATCCCTGTCTTCCTGATCCTCCGGCGCGGCGCCGCGGACCTCGCCCCGGGCAATGCCATCGGCCGCATCGAGCTGCAGGTCGGGCAGCCATTGTAGCCAACTCGGCAGATACCAGTTGATGTCTCCCAGCAGCTTCATCGATGCCGGTACGAGCACCGACCTGATCAGGGTGGCGTCGAGCAGGACCGCGACCGCAAGACCGAATCCCATCTGCTGGAACATGATCAGCTGGCCGCTGGCAAAGCCCGAGAACACGGCCACCATGATAACGGCAGCCCCCGTGATGATCCTTCCGGTGGACTTCAGGCCGAAGGCGACGGCTTCGCTGTTGTCGCCCGTCTGCAGATAACGTTCGCGGATGCGGCCCAGCAGGAAGACATGATAATCCATCGAGAGGCCGAACAGAACCGAAAACAGGAAGAGCGGCAGCCACGCCTCCACCGACTCCACCTGGTGGAAACCGAACAGGCTGGCGCCGACCCCCTTCTGAAAGACCAGCACGATCAGCCCGTAAGCGGCGCCCACTGAGAGCAGATTCATCAGGATCGCCTTGAGCGGCACCACCAGCGAACGGAATACGATCATCAGCAGCAGGAAGCTGAGGCCCAGCACGAAGGCGACGACTATGGGGCGGTACGTGTCCGTCGTGGCAAAATAGTCGGCGTTCATCGCCGGCGGACCCGCGACCAGTACGTTAGCGCCGGTACCGGCAAACGCGGCCGGAATATAGTCCTGGCGAAGCCGCTTGACGGCCGAGACCGCCCGGTCGCTGTCTGCCGAGCCCGAAACCGGCATCGCCATGACCGCCAGGTCACCCGCCTGGTTCTGCTTGATCTGGGGCGCACCGTAGAAGTCATTGTCCTGCTTGAGCTCGTCCTGCAGATCCGCCATTCCCTGGCGGACGGAGCCGCTGTTGACGTCGCCATCGATGACCACCTGGACCGGTGCTATCAGCCCGATTGAGAATTTCTGGTCGAGCTCGATGTAGGCCTTCTTGGATTCAAAGCTGTCGGGAAGCGAGGCGATACCGCTCGCGCCCGTATGCATCTGGAAGTAGAACGAAGCCGGTATGCCGAGTAACGCCACTACCGCCAGAATGCTCAGGGCCGGCCGTCTCATCACGTTCCTTGTCGTCCAGCCCCAGAAGCGTCCGTCCTGGGAACCTCCACCGGAAAACCGGTGCACGAACGGCACCTTCCATGAGTTGACACGCTCTCCTAAAAGGGACAAGATCGCCGGCAATAATGTCAGTGAGGCGGCCACAGCCATGGCGACCACGAAGATCGCCCCGGCGCCAAGACTGGTGAAGATGCTCATGGGGATCATCAGCATGCCCACGAGCGCCAGGATGACGGTCATGCCGCTGAACAGCACCGACCGGCTGGCGGTCGAGCCGGCAATGGATATCGCCTGATACTTGTCCCTGCCCTTGGCGAGTTCCTCGCGGAATCGCGAGACGACAAAAAGCGTATAGTCGATGCCGACCGCGAGCCCCATCATCGTGATCATGTTTTCAGCAAAGAAACTCATCTGGAATTTCTGGCCGACAAGAGCAGTTATCCCCAGGGCGACGATTATGGAAAAAATAGCCAAAGCGATGGGAAGCCCGGCGGATATCCAGGTGCCGAAGACGATCACCAGAATGATCAGGGCCATTACGACGCCGATTATCTCCGACTTGGTCCCGTCGGACTTTGCCAGTTCGTTCATGTCGTTGTTGGTGCTGGCGGCGCCGGTGTTCATCATGCTAAGACCGCTCTCTTGTGAATCCCTGTGCGTGATGTCCCGCAGTTTTACGACGTTTTTTTCCGCGTCATCGATGGTACCGGCCATAACCACCTGCATGACGGTGCTGTGCCTGTCGGCGGATACCATGGAAGCGTCGTTCGTCTGGTAATAGTTAGTTGCGCCTTCGATGGCGTCCGGCCGCAGCGTGGAAACGTCAGACGCCAGCTTTTCGACCTGCTGTTTGAAAGCCGGATCGTCCACAGTGAGGCTGTCCGAGGAAATGACGATCATCTCCTGAAACTTTTGCGGACCTGTGAGCCGGTCCTTCAGCAGATCCATACCCTGCTGCGACTCCGGCGCCCGAGTAAATTTCATTTCCGCCGTCACCGCGCTGCCCAGCAGGCGGGCAATGATCAGAAAGGCAAAAACAGCGACCAGCAACCAGACGAGAATCGTCGTCTTGGGTTTGCGGGCGCACTTGTCAGCCAGTTTGCCTGTCGAGATGAACCTAGACATCTTTCTTTACCTCCTGTTGCTTGCCGTAAGTTTCCAGAAGTCCGCGGACCAGCGCTCTGGCGCCGCGGTCGAACTCAGCTTCAAACCCGAGGAATCCCGCGCACTCGGCGCATTGGCAGAGATTTGGGAATTCCTCGGGGGTTAGCAGCCCTGCGATGTCAGCAAAATCGTTTACGTCGTCGATGGTGTCGGATTCCGGAAGGTTGAACCAGTAAAGCGCTTCGCGGATGACATGTCCGCGCACGTAAGAGGCCAGGATATTGACCGACGCCAGAGCGTCCTCGGAACTGAACCCGGCGTCGCAGAAGATGCCCAGCAGAACTTCCACCGGACGCATGGCGGCCGCAGTCCTTGGCGGCCGGTTGGCCACGGCCTGGATTATGCTGGGATGCTTGAGCAAGGCATCACGGTAGGCGCGGGCTGCGGTATATATCCGCTCTCCGACATCCCGGGAACGATCGTCCAGCGACAGATCGATCTCCTTCATGACCATTTCCACCAGGGCGTCGAGCAGCGCCGACTTGTTGGGGATGTGATAATAAACGGCCATGGGATTGACGCCCAGCTCCTTGCCCAGACGCCGCATCGACAGGCCTTCGTACCCATCGCGGTCGATGATGGCCAGAGCAGCGGTGATGATGCTATCCCGGCTGAGCCCGGGTCTGGCGGCCTGGTTATCGACAATGTCCTTCGCTGGCTTGGCGCCGTTGCCTGTGTCTGCTGTTTTCTTCCTGGGTGTCATTGCTGACCTTCTCCGCGTTCGGCCGGCTCCGGAGCACCGGATCCAATCCAGTTATACATCGTAGTCCTACGCTGTATAAATTTATTATACGGCGTATATTAAAGCAACCTTTAGCGTCTGTCAAATCTATTTTTTGATTCCGTTACAACGGGAAACGGCCGGCCCTGCCCATGCCGTTTCGCCAGGAAACGGCCGGTCCTGCCTATATTGACTAAGTTGACATCCAGCCTTACAGTTACATAACGAATAGGCGGAGAAGGCCGCTTCCTTCCCCAGTTGGGAAATGATGGAAAAAAAGATATCGTATTTAATCTTGTCCATAGCCGTGGCCCTGACGATCGTGACGGCCACCTTTCTCCTTCGGGATCAGACGGGAGCGCAGGCCGCGGGAGACTCCTGCGCCGGCGGCGGCATCGCCAGCGCCTCGATAGACCGCAGCCTGACCGCTCCGGCAACCAGCGTGGCCATCCAGGGACAGGCCTCGCTACCGGGACCCGGCAGCGTCAGCGTTTCCTTCGATGGAACCTCCGTCGGTTTGCTCCCCATCGACGCCGCCGGAAATTTCCACGGCTCGGTCACTGTGCCGGCGGCGGCTACCGACGGCGGCCACAGTTTTGACCTGGTGGTAAATTCGTGCGTCAGACAGAGGCTGGTGCTGTTCGTCGGCGACAGCGTCACCGAGGGCTCTTTCGCCAGCTCGCCGCAAACGGCATACGCCTCACTGGTTCTGGATCGCCTGCGGCAACGCTACGGACGGTATTCCTGGAACATGCAGGTTTATGGAGTCTCAGGCTACGGCTCGCTGATCCTCGACGACAGCTTCAACACTCCTTTCTATCTCAACGGCCTCAATCCGCCGCCTTATTTTTCTCCCCGCAGCTGGTGGAAGAACGCTCAACCGGATCTGGTCGTCATCGAGCTGGGCGTCAACAACCTTCCCGGCATGGACAGCAGCTACCGTTATGATGGCACCCTGCGCGGTTACGCCAGCGATGAAGAAGCCCTGGCCTGGTGGAAGACCGACGCCACCAGCGCCGTGAATTTCCTAACCACACAAAAAGGCGTGCCCGCCAGCCATATCCTGATCCTGGGCCAGTGGCCTTTCGGCGGCATCGCGACGTACCGGGGTGAGAGATATCAGGGCGGCGCCCAGGAGGCGGTCTGGGACAACTGGAATACGGAGATGCAGGCCACGGCCCAGACGCTCGGCTCGACCTTCGTGCCCATGGCCGACGTTTACGGAGCCGGCTATATTCCCGACGACGACGTACCCGGCGGCGATTACCAGCACCTAGTCGACCACGATCATGGCGAGTCCGAAGTGCATCCCAACGATGCCGGCATGGCCATGTTTGCATCGCGGATACTGCAGACGATGCCTGCCGACGTGAATGGTCCGGCTTACAGCCTGCTCATCGAGACCGCTACGGTCTCACCGGTCACGCTGCGGCTGAGGCTCAGCTACGGCAGGTCGAGCTGGGCCAGTTATTCCGACTACATCGACCGGTGGCTCTCGGTGGACTTCATCTTGGGCAACGAGGGCGGCGATGACGCCCTGGGAGCACAGATGTTACAAAGCGTCAACAGCGACAGCGTCCTCTACGTCTCGCCGATGCCGTATGAAATAGGAGACATCCCGGCCGGTAGTCTTGCGAATTTCACACTGAGGTATGAGGTGCCGCCGGGAGTGACTTTCTTCCGCACCGTCCTCAAGGCAGAGGCCGGGGATACGTACGGCTGGCGGCACGAATTTCCCTAGCGGCGCCGCTCCGAGGTGGATGAAAAAGCCATCCCGTGATAAGATTGCTGCGGTCAACAGCGAAGGTGTTACCCGCGAAGAGTCCTAGCCCTTCCAGGAAGTCCGGCGCCGCGCGTCCCGCAGCTTCCTTGCGATAACCCCCAGCCCTATCTTGATTTGACCTGCCGTTTTTCCGGGAAGGAACCATCCGACGAACATGCTGCGCAAAATATTGACGATGCCAAAAACGGTCCTGGATAAAGGATCATTCGCCGCCGAGCGGGAAGATTTTTCCGTAGCCTCGGAGCCGCGCGAAGAAATCCGGGGCGTCTTCAAAAGATCCCTGGCTATCAGGCTGGTCACCGCTGGGTCAACCAACGCCTGCGAGCAGGAACTTGTTGCTCTCTCAAATTCGTATTATGACGCCGAACGTTTCGGCATTCATTTCGTCGCCTCCCCCCGGCATGCCGACGCGCTGATGGTGACAGGCCCTGTGACCCGGAACATGCGCGAGGCTCTGGTAAAGACCTACGAAGCCATGCCCGCGCCGAAATTCGTGATCGCGGTCGGAGACGACGCCATCGACGGCGGCCTGTTCAAGGGTTCGTACGCGGTTCTCGATGGGGTCGGCAATGTCATCCCCGTCGACTTCGAGGTTCCCGGCGATCCGCCTTCACCCCGCCAGATAATCGGCGCTCTTCTCGAGATCCTCGGGAAGCTCAACCGCAAACGGTCAAAAACCTGATCCTTGACGGACTTCCTGACTTCGCCCGGCGTTTTTTACGCCATCCTGGCCGTGTTCGCGATCGGCGCCGCGGGAGCGCCGGCGCTCGGCCGCAGCAACCGCGCCGCAAACTTCTGGGGTAACGGCCTGGCGATCGCAGGCTCGCTTGCCGGCCTAGCTTTCTCGGGCGCTGTCCTCATCGATGGCAGGACACCGGCATTCAGCGCCGATTCGACATTGCCGCTGCTTTCTTTCTCGTTCCGCCTCGACCGGCTCTCGGCCTTCTTCATGGCGGTCATCTGCTTCGTGGCCCTGCTCTGCTCGGTCTATGCGCTCGGGTACGTCCGCCACTATTACGGAAAATACAGCCTCGGGCTGCTGGGCTTTTTTTACAATATCTTCATCGCCAGCATGATCGTGGTGGCGACGGCGCACAACGCGTTATTCTTCCTGATCGCCTGGGAGGTGATGTCACTGGCCTCCTATTTCCTGGTGGTCTACGAGCATCGGGAAAGCGCCAACGTCAGGGCCGGTTCGCTGTATCTGGTCATGACCCATGCCGGCACCGCCTTCATAATCTTTTCTTTCCTGCTCATGCACCAGGCCACGGGGTCTTTTGATTTCGAAGCCATCGCCGGCGGCATGGCTCAGGCGTCACCGCTTGCCAGGAATGCCATCTTTGTCTCCGCGTTGATCGGATTCGGCATGAAGGCGGGATTCATTCCTCTTCATATCTGGCTGCCAAGCGCTCATCCGGCGGCGCCATCGCATGTCTCCGCCCTGATGTCGGGAGTCATGATCAAGACCGGCATCTATATGCTGATCCGTATCTGCTTCGGCATCATGCCCGCCGTCTCCCTGTGGTGGGGCCTGCTCATCATCGCGATCGGGGCGGTCTCCTCGCTTCTGGGTGTGCTTTACGCCCTCTCCGAACACGACCTCAAAAAGCTGCTCGCCTACCACAGCATCGAGAACATCGGCATCATTCTGCTGGGACTTGGAAGCGCCCTCGTCTTTTCATCGCTGGGAATGGACTCGCTCGCGGCGCTCGCCCTGGCGGCGGCCCTTTTCCATACCGTGAATCACGCGACCTTCAAGGCGCTGCTGTTCCTGGGAGCGGGTTCGGTCATCGCCGCGACCCACACCCGCAACATCGAAAAATACGGCGGCCTGATCAAACGTATGCCGCAGACAGCGCTGTTTTTTCTCATAGGCTCGATGGCGATCTCGGCGCTGCCGCCCCTTAACGGTTTCTTCAGCGAATGGCTGACCTTTCAGGCGCTGTTCCAGGGCGTCAACGCTTTTGACGTGACGACTAAAATCGTTTTTATCCTGGCGATCGGATCGCTGGCTTTCACCAGCGGCCTGGCCGCCGCCTGCTTCGTCAAGGCTTTCGGCGTCACCTTTCTTGCCCGGCCCCGCAGCAACGACGCATCGCAGGCGAAGGAGTCTGAGATCTTTCCCCGGCTGGCGATGGCGGGCCTGGCCGCCGCCGTCATCGGTCTGGGCCTTTTTTCCGGAAGATTCCTGCGGTTGCTGTCCGGCGTTGCCGGCAGCCTGGCAAACACACACAACGCTGCGGCTGCTGACGCCGCCGGGTTCAGCTCTGTCAGCGTTCAGAACGGATTTGCGCAGATATCGATGCCCGCGGTTTTTATCGCCCTGGGCCTGGCGGCCGCCGCCATCGCCATGGCGGTTTTTTTGTGGACCCGCAGGCGCCGGGTGCTGACCGGCCCTACCTGGGATTGCGGCGCCGCGCTCACTCCCAGGATGGAGATCACCGCCACCGGCTTTTCGCGCTCGATCATCACGGTTTCCCGCCGCGTCCTCAGACCCAGAAGCGAGACCGAGATCGAATATCACGACGCTAACAGATACTTCCCTAAAGCCGGCGAAGTCACGATGGGGCTGCACGATATCTACCGCACATATATATACCGGCCGTTGCAGGACCTGACCACCGTGGTGGCGGGGCTTATGACCAGGGTCCAGAGCGGCAACATCAACGCTTATATCCTCTATATACTGCTCACCCTTATCGGCCTGCTCTTCTTTCTCGGTTCGAGCATCCCGTCATGACCTCCGCCCTTACCTGGACATTGCAGATATTGCTGATACCGCTGCTGTCACCATTTTTCATCGGCTTAACAAAAAGGATAAAGGCCAGGCTTCAGAACCGCACCGGTGCCTCTTCATTCCAGCCTTACCGCGATCTTTGGAAGCTGCTGCACAAGGACGAGATCGTCAGCGAGGACGCCTCGTGGCTCTTCATGATTGCTCCTTATCTGATTTTTGCCACCACTCTGGTGATCGGGGCCAGCGTGCCGCTGTTCTCAACGGCGCTGACGAACAGTTACAGCGGAGATTTCCTGGTAGTAGTCTACCTGGTGGCGCTGGGAACCTTCATGCTAGCGCTGGCGGGTATCGATGCCGGCGGCGCCTTCGGCGGCTTCGGCTCCAGCCGTGAGATGCTGGTGGCCGCCCTGACCGAAGGCGGCCTGATACTGTCGCTGGTGACGCTGGCGCTCGTCAGCCGCTCTACCAATCTCGCCGCCATCTCGTCGAGCATCGCCTCACTGCCGCTTTCCGGATACCTGCCGGTAGGCCTGGCGTTCATCGGCTTCTCGATCGCCATGCTGGCCGAGACCTGCCGTTATCCCTTCGATAATCCTTCCACCCATCTTGAACTGACCATGATCCACGAGGCGATGATCATCGAGTACTCGGGCAAGAGGCTGGCGCTGATGGAATGGGGCGCGGCCAACAAATACCTGATCTTCATCGCGCTTGGGGCCAATCTCTTCCTGCCACGGGGCATCGCGGGCTCGCTGGAAGCGGCGCCGCTGGCTTTGGCGCTGGTCATGTTTCTCGTCAAGGCCGGAGCCTTCTGCGCCGCCATCGCCATTATCGAGTCTAGCATCGCCAAGCTGAGGATATTCCGCCTGCCGGATCTGCTGTTCACCTCTTTTGTCATCAGCGCCATCGCCGCGGGGCTGGTGCGCTGACGCATGTCTCATCTCAACCAACAAACACTGCTGCTGTTCGCCACATTCATCTTCGCCATGGCCGGACTGCTTCACTTTACCCGAAAGAATACCTCCGCCATCAGGCTCTACATGGCCCAGTCGTCGGCAATCGGCGTGTTGCTGCTGGCGTCCGCCTTCGACCGGTTTACACCGCTCCTGATCGTTGCCATTGTCGCCACTGTCGCCGTCAAGATCGTCATCGCCCCCTATTTCTTCTACGGCCTGATCAAGCGCCACGAACTGAAGTTTTCGGTGAGCACCTACCTGAACACACCGGCGACACTGACGGTAATCGCCGCCCTGCTGGTGCTGACCCAGAGCGACTTCTTCTCGCCGCTGGCAATGCTGGCTCCCGGAAGCGATAAACTCATGCGTCTGGCATTTGCGACGATTCTGATATCTCTCTTCCTGAGCATCAACCGGCGGGGAGCCATATCCCAGGTGCTCGGCATCCTCTCGCTGGAGAACGGCATCGTCTCGTTCGCGCTCTTTGCCGGCCTTGAGGAGAGTCCCGGGTTCCAGCTGGGAATCACATTCAATATCCTTATCTGGGTGATCATCGCCACGGTTTTCGCTTCGATGATCTTCCGCAAGTTCGGTTCCATGGATGTCACCAGCATGAAAAAACTGAAGGACTGACCCGTGGCCCTTGTTCTTTTACTGATCGTCCCCCTGATAGCTGCGGCCGCGTCTCTGGCTGTGCGAAACAGGATCCTCGGGCTGGAAGTCATCGCGGCGATATCAGCGCCGCTGGAGCTTGCCGCCGTCGCCATCATAATCGCGGATGTAGTAAGAAACGGCAGCAGCGATTATGGGACCTATCTCGCGGTCGACTCGCTGGGGGCGGTCGTCCTGATCACCGTGACGCTGGTCGGCCTGGCCGCGGTTTTTTATTCCATCGGCTACCTGCGTGAAGAAGTGCGGAAGCAGATAATCGGCTTTAGCCGCGTGCGGCAGTACTTCGTCCTGCTGCATCTGTTTCTGGTGGCGATGTTCTTCGCCATCTTGACGCTGAGCCCGATAGGCATGTGGATAGCCATCGAGGCGACGACTCTTTCAACGGCTTTCCTGATCAGTTTTTACAACAAGCCCTCGTCGATGGAAGCCGCATGGAAGTACCTGATCATCAACTCGATAGGCCTGCTGCTTGGATTTTTCGGCACGCTGCTTTTTCTCACTTCCACTTCAGAGACCGGAGTGAGCAGATTCATCGACTGGGGGGCGCTGACCGGTAGCGCGAGCGGCATGGACCCGCTTCTGGCCAAGATCGCCTTCATCTTCGTGCTCATCGGCTACGGCACCAAGGTAGGTTTGGCGCCGATGCACACCTGGCTTCCCGACGCGCACAGCAAGGCGCCCTCGCCCATCAGCGCCCTGCTCTCAGGAGCGCTGCTGAATGTCGCCATGCTGGCGATCCTGAAGTTCAGGATAGTCGCCGACGCCGCCGGCGCCGCCTCTTTTTCCAGAGACCTGATGGTTTATTTCGGCGTGCTGTCAATCGGGATCTCGGCCTTCATCATCATCGTGCAGAAAAATTACAAACGCCTGTTCGCCTACTCGAGCATCGAGCACATGGGCATCGCCGCCCTGGGCTTCGGCTTCGGCGGCCTGGGGACATTCGCGGCGTTGCTGCACATGATCTATCACTCGCTGGCGAAATCCATCCTGTTCTTTTCCGCTGGAAACATATTCCTTAAATACAGCTCCACCAAGATACGAAACGTAAAGGGAGTCCTGTCAGCGCTGCCGGCAACCAGCGTGATACTCCTGATAGGATTTCTCGCTATCACCGGCATGCCTCCGTTCGGCATCTTCCTGACTGAGTTCTATATCCTTTCCGCCGGCATGGGCGCCCATCTGCCGGTGGTGATCGCGGTGCTGTTGCTGCTGGTGCTCGTCTTCGCCGGTTTTCTGAAGCATATCGCCGGCATGACCTTCGGCCGCGACCCCGAGCCCCTGCCAGCAGGTGAGTCCAATTTTCTGACCGTGCTGCCGCCGCTGGCATTGCTCGGCCTGTTCGTCGCCGCAGGGCTATACCTGCCGGAATCCTTAAAGACACTCATCACCACGGCTGCGGCCTTGATCAATGGATGAAAAATGACTGAAACCCGGCACGAAACAATCAGCACGAAATATCTTCCGCGAAATGCGGCGGTGGAGTCCCATGGGAACCTGATCGCGTGCGAGGTCCCTGCAGCCGAGATCGCCGCAGTCTGTGAGAGCCTCTACGACCATCACGAACTGCCGTTGATGATAATCACCTGTTTTGACGAACGCGGCCGGTCCGGGTTCTTCCGGATCATGTACGTCTTTGGCGTACCCGGCGAGAATCTGTTTCTCGGCCTGTGGATCGAGGTGCTCGGGGAGTTTCCATCGCTGACGCCGAGGATCCACGAAGCCTCCATACACGAGCGCAGGATAAAGACTTTCTTCGGCCTGGAACCCGTCGGCCATCCCAATCCGCGGCCGTTGATCCTGCACGAGAACTGGCCGGCGGACGCCTTCCCCTTGAGAAAAGATTTCGACTGGAAGACCCGGCCGCCGGAAGCCGAGGGCAGCTTCCAGTTCCGCGAACTAGGCGGCGAGGGAATATACGAGATCCCGGTCGGCCCGGTGCATGCCGGCATCATCGAGCCCGGTCATTTTCGCTTCAGCGTCGCCGGCGAGGAGATCCTGTTGCTGGAGCCGCGGCTCGGCTACTCCCACAAGGGCAGCGAGAAGCTCTTCGAGGTCCTGCCGCAGGCAGACAAGCTGAGACTGGCGGAGCGCATTTCCGGAGACAGCTCCTTCAGCCACGCGCTAGCTTTCTGTCTGGCGCTCGAATCGTTGGCCGGCATCAGCGTGCCGGAAAGTGATAATCGTCATCGGGTCGTCTTCAGCGAGCTGGAGCGGCTGGCCAATCACATCGGCGACATCGGCGCCATCATGACCGACACCGGTTTTAATTTTGGCGGCGCCGCCGGCGCCCGGCTCAGAGAAGCCGTCATGCAGATCAACGAGCGGTTGACAGGCAGCCGTTTTCTGAGGGGGGTGGCGAAGCTCGGCGGAACCAACGCGCGATTGAAGCCAGAAACCATTCGGAGGCTCCCGGCCGAACTCGACGCACTGGAAAAAGATTTCGATGATGTCCTGGCCGTTGCTGAAAGCAGTAACACCTTGATCAACCGGCTGGAAGGAACGGGTATCCTGCCACTGGCGATCGCCCGCGATCATGGCGTGCGAGGCATCCCCGCCAGGGCGGTCGGACTGAGGGCCGACGCCAGGGTCGATTATCCCTATTGCGCCTATGGAAAGATCAGCCTCGACGTGGCCACGGAAGATGACGGCGACGTGCTTGCGAGGTTCCGGGTTAGAGTCGCTGAAGTGCACGCCTCAATCGCGATCCTGAAAGAGATGCTTGGCTCTCTCGATAATGTTTCAGGACACCCCGGGAAATCGCCCGGACACGAAGAGGACGCGACCGGGGCAACGCACGAACCAACCGAACCGCTTAACGCAGACTACCGGAAGAACTCGTTCGCCGTCAGCGTCGTCGAAGGCTGGCGGGGCAGCATCGTCTATCTCGTCGCCACAGATTCCAATGGGGAGATCAGCAGAGTCGCCGTTTGCGACCCGTCTTTCCTGAACTGGACGGCGCTGGGGTACGCCGGACAGGAAAACATGGTTCCCGATTTCCCCCTGATCAACAAGAGCTTCAACCTCTCTTACTCGGGAAATGATCTTTGATGGCTGGGCGTCCTCTTTTGCTCCCACAACACGCCGGATTGCGCCAGCTCCTCGTTGAACCTGCCCTTTTGGTTTTATATAATTTAACATGTAACTATTTGGTTTCATTTTAAATTCAATCGTGGAGGCACCAAAATGCAGGGAAATAATCCATCTACACTTCCTGATATCCAAAAGAAGATCATGCTGAACGCGCCTATCGAGCGTGTTTGGCAGGCCGTCGCAACCTCAGAAGGCATTGCCGAATGGTGCATGCCGAATGATTTTCAGCCGGAAGCCGGTCACGTATTTCATCTGCAGACGCCCTTCGGGGCGACTCCCTGCAAAGTGCTCGAGCTGGATCCTCCCCGGCGGCTCTCTTTTTCCTGGGATGACTTCGGATGGCGCGTGCTCTTTGAGTTGCAAGAGGTGGAAGGCAAAACAGAATTCACCCTCACCCATTCAGGTTGGGGGGCTGCCGACGAGATCATACCGAGGACGGGAATGAAGCAGGCGATGGTCCACGAGATCATGAACAATGGCTGGGAGCCGATGATCCGCGAGAATCTCCGCAAGGTAGTTGAAGGCTGATGCCGCCGGCGCTAAAGCATGACGTTTTTCAGGCGCTGGCCGATCCCACGCGAAGAAAAATATTGCGGCTGCTTTCCAGCGAGGAGCTGCCCGTCGGCAAGATCAGCGAGCCGTTCCCCATCAGCCGCACGGCTGTCTCCAAACACCTGGGCGTGTTGTCAGAAGCGGGGCTGGTCGGCGAACGTAAAATTGGCCGGGAGCGGCGCTACAGGCTGCAACCGGAACCGCTCCTCGAAGTCAAACGATGGCTCGCCTATTACGAAAAGTTCTGGGACAAAAAACTCGCCGCGCTAAAAGAGCATATCGATTCCAGTTGAGACGTCAATGGTAGTTCCTGTCATGCACGCACAGGACGCCTCGGGGCGACTGCCAGCGATCGCGTTCTCTCTTTATGAACGCGTTAATGCCATTGTCGCGGATAAATTCCAGATTCTCGATTTCGCTCATTCCGTATCTTGTCCTGTATCTTTTATCCAGATGCCTCGATCTTGCCGCAGCCCTGACATGGGCTATTATTCCGCAGGTGTGCCTGTGGCAGATACCACAGTTCATGCCGCAGGGAGCAATCAGATTTTCGATTTAGCCTTCTCATTCCCCTCCCAATCAGGAAGATGCTTCCGGGACGACGGCGGTTGATGAATTCAATCATTTTCATGACGGAAGTACGAACCCGCTCGCTGGCAGCCGGAAGCTCCGATGCCAATATTCTTAAAATTACACTAATTTGTGTCATTTCTGTTATTTGTGTATTATCCGGAATATGGATAACGATGCACAGCTGATTTACGCCGATCGCGCCGGGCGCTTTTATGTTCAGCAGTACGGCCTGCCACCCATGGCGGGGCGCTTGCTCGGCTACCTGACGATCTGCGACCCGGAGCAGCAACCGATCGCGGAGCTTGCCGATGCGCTGATGGCCAGCCGGAGCGCGATCACCGGCGCGATCCAGTTCCTGGAAAATTTCCACCTGGTGAAGCGAACGCGCGCGGCCGGCGAGCGAGTCGACAGAGTCAGCCTCGATCTGGCGGGTGTCGAGGGAAATGGTTTCGATGCGAAAGTCTACGCAGAACAGTCTGTCGTGGCGCGGGAAGGCCTCGATCTTCTAAAAAGGGCTCAGCCGGACCGGCGAGCCTGGCTGGAGGAGATGGCCGCCCTTTCTGATTTCCTGGCCAGGCGGATGCCCGATCTGCAAAAAGAGTGGCACCAGCGTCGCGACGCGCTGCGCGCAGCACGAAAAAAGGCGAGCGATGGACGCGATTAGCGCCGCCAGTCTTCGAAAGTCCTTTGGCAAACAGCTCGTGCTTGATGATATAGGCCTGAGGGTTTCAAAAGGATCTGTTTTTTGTCTGCTTGGACCCAATGGCGCCGGCAAAACGACTACGATCAACATCCTGACGACGCTGCTGAGAGCCGATGGCGGCAAGGCGACGGTAAACGGTTTTGATGTTGTGACTGAGGCGGCGAAAGTGCGTGCCCAGATAAGCCTCACCGGACAATTTGCCGCGGTCGATGAGGTCCTGACCGCACGTGAGAATCTCGTTCTGATCGGCGACCTCCGCCATATCGAAGACCCGGCCCGCACCGCCGAAGAACTGCTGGAGCGATTCAGTCTCCAGGATGCCGCCGACCGCCGCACCGGAACTTTCTCCGGCGGCATGCGCCGGCGGCTCGATATCGCCATGGGTCTCATCGGAGACCCGCCGGTCATCTTTTTTGACGAGCCCACGTCCGGTCTTGATCCTTTAAGCCGCAACATGATGTGGGAAACGATCAAGGCGCTTTCCCAGGGTGGCACGACTGTATTTTTGACCACGCAGAATCTGGAAGAGGCCGACCGGCTGGCGGACAGGATCGCGATTTTAAGCCAGGGCAGAATCGTCGCCGAAGGAACCGCGGGCGAGCTGAAGAAGCTTCTTCCGCATGGAAGGATAGAGCTCGGTTTCCCTGACACCGGGCAGATGGAAGCCGCCGCCCGGCTTTTCCAGGATTATGACGTGACCCCCGATGATGGTGCGCTGTCCTTGACGATCGCGACCGACGGCAGCGTGGCCCAGATAGTCCGTATATTCAACCGGATCGAGAACGCCCAAATCACCGTTTCTGAATTCTCGCAGAAAACGGCGACGCTGGATGACGCCTTTCTAAAAATCATCAGCGACAGCGAGGGAAATAAGTAATGTACGCGGTGCACGACACATTGGTGATGGCCAAGCGAAGCCTGCGTCATACCGTTCGCAGCATCGATACGATAATCACGGTCGCGGCCATGCCGGTGGCTTTCATGCTGCTGTTTGTCTACGTGTTCGGCAGCGCGCTCCAGACGAGTTCCGGCTCCGTGCAATACATCGACTTCATCACCCCCGGAATCGTCATCCTCTGTGTGGTGAGCGGGATCGCCTACGCGGCGCTGCGAGTAAACAACGACATGACCAGGGGCATCATCAACCGTTTCAGGTCCATGCCGATCGCGCCTTCATCGATACTGGGCGGCCACGCGGTTTCATCGGTACTGTCCAATCTCGTTTCGGTTCTGCTGGTGCTGCTCGTTTCTTTTGTCGCCGGCTTCCGCCCGGGAGCCGGCATGGCGGCGTGGCTGATATTCTTCGGGATCCTGCTTTTATTCACGCTGGCCACGACCTGGCTTGCGATCGTCTTTGGTTTGCTCGCCAAGAGCGCTGAGGGCGCGGGGGCTTTCAGCTACATTCTGATGATACTTATCTTCATAAGCTCATCATTCATTCCCGCGGGCTCGATGACCGCGTCGCTACGGGTTTTCGCCGACAATCAGCCGATGACACCGATTGTCGAGACAATGCGTTCGCTTCTGATCGACGGCATTGCCGGACCAAGGGCCTGGGCCGCGATTGCCTGGTGCGTTGCCTTATTGATTGCCTCGTATCTGCTGGCGCTGAGGATCTACCGGAATAAAACCGCTTAGCGGCCCCCTGCATCTGCACCAGTTTTTATTCCCAGACGAGCAAATTATCTTCCCGCGAAGCCGCCTGCTATGATTCTTGCAACAGGTAATTTCGGCCGCGCCGGTGGCCGCTGGAAAAAAAGAGGGATCAGCAATGACCGACCTTAGCATGCTCATACATTCCGTTCACGAACTCATAATCTCCGAGGCGCGCGTTGGCGGCTTCAGGTTTGCGCGGGAGACATCCTACCATTCCGTTGCTTCGCTCGATGCTTCGACGTTCAAGGAAGCGAGCCTGGAATGGAAACGGGTCACCCAGGAGGGTCTGACCAGTTTCGTCTTCAGGTTCCCCCAGGGTCTGCTTGTCGTCGGACTCAAGAATGATTTTTTGCACGCGGAAGCATATGGCAAGGATGACGATGCCGCAATCGGACTGCTCGAGCTGGTTCGCGAGCGGGTTCCGCCGTCCGAACACAAGGAGGATGTCGTCGAGGTGTCTTTCTGGCGGATGGGCCAGAGCGGGCCGCATTGCACGAAACGCGGGATCGCGGGGCCCGCGTGGCCGGAGATCAAAAACAATTATGTCGACACGACGCGCGCCGCGCTCGAGGAGTTACTGGCGACGGATATCGAATCGGGGTCGGAGGGCAAGCTGGTGCTATGGAACGGCATACCAGGTACGGGCAAGACATACGCCCTGCGTTCCTGGTGCCGCACGTGTGAGGACTCGATCGATATCAACTACATCGTCGATCCTGACGTCTTCTTCGGCGCAAATGCCGACTACATGCTCGACATCCTGACGAGGGCGCCACACAAGAAACTGAACCTGTTCGTCGCCGAAGACACCGGGGAACTGCTGGCAAGGGATGCCCGGCAGCAGACGGGACAGGCATTGTCGCGCCTGCTGAACGTCTGCGACGGGCTGATCGGGCAGGGGCTTCGCATCCTGGTGCTGATCACGACCAACGAAGATCTCGGCGAACTGCATCCGGCTATTTCACGGCCGGGGCGCTGCTATGCGAACATCACCTTCGACACATTCGATCAGGTACAGGCCCGGGAATGGCTTCATTCCCACGGTGTGGAAGGTATGCCAACCCCATCCCAGAGCACGATAGCGCAACTTTACGCGGCCATCGAGAATAAACAGATCGTCGCGAAGAAACCGAAGCAGTTCGGTTTCACCGGACAGCTCAAAACGGTATCCGAATAACACCTGGGTATTTCGAGGAAAGAAATGGCTCATGTAAGCCATTCATGAGGGGGAAGAAATTGGTGGGCGCAATCGGCGCTTATTCGAACTTACATTTCCTGGACCAACTGGCAAAATTGGTTCAGAAAATTACTGCATAAATAGAGAAAAGCGGTTTAAGAGAGCCGCAATTTCCAGCCGGGAAAAGGAAGTATAGCCTATCTTGAAAACCGGCGCCCCGGGCTAGACTCCCAGTTACTCAGCTCCTTCCACTTCGTGTCAACTGTTCTGAAAGTAAAACGGCCTTCGCCCCAGCGCGGACCGGACTGTGCTTCAGTGCCGCCTCCCAGCCCAGGTATACGGCCTATCGCAGCCTGTGGCGGGCCGATGGGACTTGGTGGAACCGCCAGAGCTGCCGGTGCTGCAATGGCCATTGTGAGTGTCAATACGGCCCCTGTGAGAAAAACCCGGAAATATCTCAACGATCTCACTTCTGCCACCTCCTCACTTGGATATGAAATAATATTATAGAGGTTGTGAAGAGGATTTCCGGCTAGCCAGTCAAGACGATTCATCCACTGGCATTGATACATCATGTTGAAGCTGGGAAGTGAAGCAGCAGCCTATAGTCTCTTTGAGCTTCAAAGCAGTTTTTTCAGTTTTCGTACTCCATATTCAGATGGGTTATTCCTTTGGTACTATGAGTCCACCTAATCCCTATCTTCCAATATGGTTAGCTTCCAACCGTCATCGGTTGTAGTGAGGACCTGCTGTACGGATTTGGTTGTTTCACCGCCGTTATCATCTTTCAAGGTCACTTCTGTATCGACACCCGCAACACCGCCGCCGTACGCAAACCCTTGCCCCTTTATCGAGTAGCTCTCAAGCTTACCCGCATATCTCTTACAGCTATTGACATAATTATCAAGCACCTTGGGTCGTCCACTTACTACCAGGTCGGGTACAGCTTCGCAATTACTATCTTGTATTACCTTGTAGTATTTTTCGACGACCTGCGATGGCGTTTCACTGCTCCCGCACCCGATCATTATCATAGCCGTTAGCCCCACAACCATCGCTACTGCCAATATTGATATACGTCTGATCATGGGGGGCACCATTCCATTAGACTTGCTCCCTTAATTGCCCTGTTTGTTACCTTGATTTTGCATTCTAGCCTATGTCTCCTGCGTCGAGTTTTGGTTATTTTGCTCGCATCTTCGACTGTAAAATTTTACCAGCAGCCGAAAAACTTGCGAGTTGCAATTTTTTTTGATCGCCTCGATCTCAGAATCATTAGAATTTTGAAAAGATGGCGTTACCTACAGCACGTGTTTGTTGCCCAGATTGGTCTCCAGCTTGTGTCATAAATCACCACGTTGCCATCGTTCTGGACAAACTGAATCGCCCCGGGTTTACCGGAGACTCTTTTGTTTGGGTAACTCGATGATTTCCTCTTTCTCTTTCTCCCAGTAGTTCGCTTCCAGTTCTGCCGGCGGGATGTCGCCGATCGGTTTCAGCAGCCTG